>JASLCY010000466.1 GCA_030151925.1 Oligoflexus sp. | reverse complement strand
TCGGGCCCGGGAAGCGGCTGCTCTACTTCACCACCTGCGGGTGGATGATGTGGAACTGGATGGCCTCGGCCCTGAGCACCGGCGCGTCCCTCGTGCTCTTCGAGGGCTCGATCATGCGCGACGATTGCAAAGTGCTGTGGCGCGCGCTCGAAGACGAAGGCGTGACCTGCTTCGGCACGAGCGCGAAGTTCATCGCGACGAGCATCAAGGAAGGCGTGGAGCCGGGACGCGATTTCGATCTTTCCAGGCTCGAGACCATACTCTCCACGGGATCGCCTCTCCTGCCCGAGCACTTCGCATGGGTGTACGGCCGCGTGAAGGAAGACCTCCATCTCGCCTCCATCTCGGGCGGGACCGACATCGTCTCGTGCTTCATGCTCGGCAATCCCTGGTCGCCGGTTTATTCGGGGGAAATCCAGGGCCCCGGCCTCGGCATGGCGGTCGAATGCTGGAACGACGAAGGCCGGCCGGTGCGCGGCGAGAAAGGCGAGCTCGTCTGCACGAAGCCCTTTCCCGCGATGCCGATCGGCTTCTGGCAAGACGCCGGCGACGGCCGCTACAGGGCGAGTTACTTCACGCATTTCCCGGACGTCGAAGTCTGGCGGCACGGGGACTTCATCGAGATCAACGATCACCTCGGCATCACCGTGTTCGGGCGTTCGGACGCGACCCTGAATCCGGGCGGCGTGCGCATCGGGACCGCGGAGATCTATCGTCAGGTCGAGCAGAACGAGGACGTCCTCGATTCCCTCGCGATCTCGCACGAGCGGGCCGGCGACGCGGAGATGGTGCTCTTCGTGAAATTGAAAAACGGCAAGGCCCTGACTCCGGAGCTCCAGGCCCAGATCAAGGCCGGCCTGCGGCAGCAGCTTTCACCTCGCCATGTGCCTGCGGCGATGATACAGGTCAGTGATATTCCCTATACGCGGAGCGGGAAAAAGTTGGAGCTGGCGGTGACGCGGATTTTCCAGGGGCGGGCGATCGACAATCAGACCGCTATCGCCAACCCGGAAAGCCTGGAGGAATACCGGGCGGCTTTCAAGCGCCTCGCTTCAGCTTCCGCCACCTAAGGCCTTCAACCGGCGCTTCGCCTTATCGAAATCGGGGCGAAGCGTCAGGACCTGCTGATAGTAGTAGCGCGCGGCTTCCATATCGTTGATCTTTTCCTTGGCGTAACCCACGTTGAAGAGGATGCGATAGTCGTGGGGGCGCATTTTGAGCGCGGCATTGTATTTATCGATCCCCTTCTGGTATTTGCCGAGCTTTACATAAGTCATGCCCAGCGAATTCAGGGTGCTGACGTCCTGCTCGTCGAGATCGAGCGCCTTCTCGAAATTCTTCATCGCCGAGTCGTAGTCTTCCTGAATCGTGTACAACTGGCCAAGTCCCTTATAGGCTTGCGCGAGCTTAGGCGAGAGGCGGATGGTCTTCTTATAGAAGAGCTCGGACTCCGCATATTCCTCTTCCTCGAGCAAAGCCTTGGCCAGCGTGAGGGTGTACTTCGGATTCTCGGGACTCATCTCGTGGGCGCGGGTCGCATAAAGTATGAGCTCGCGAACCGGGCCCCGGTGCTGCAGGAGGTCGATCAGATCCCTGAGGGCATCGACGTATTCGGTGTTCAGGTCGACCGCGCGCTTGAGGAACTCGAACGCCTTGCCTTGGTCGCCGCCGCGATCGGCGACCGCCGCCAGACCCTGCCAAGCTCGCGCTGAATTCGGGGCGTCCACGATGATTTTCTGAAAAGCCTGCTCGGCGAGGTCCAGCTCGTTGCCGTCGAGGAGGGAGTGCGCTTCCCGCAGGGCCTTGTTGATCTCCGTCGGCGCCCGGTGGACCTTGAGGACGTTGGTCACGGCGTCCCGGAACTCTTCATAACTAAAGGGCTTGAGCAGGTACCCGTCGATCCCCACTTCGCCGGCGAGGACCACGTCCTTCTTCAGGTTCTCGACCGACATGAGCAGAAAAGGTACGGATTCGAAGCGGGGGCTCTCCCGGAGCTCCCGGCAGAACTGGATCCCGTTCGCCGGCTTGAGGCTCCATTCGCAGATGAAAAGCCCGACGTCCAGGGTCAGGAGGGCGACTTTCGCCTCTTTCACCGTCGATACGAATCGATGGTTCGTGAGCTTCAGGTTGCTCAGGAATCCCTTGATCGAGTTCCGATAGTTCAAGGTCGGCTCGATGATGAGGACGTATTTCGGGCCTAAAATTTCCCGAGGCAAGAGGCTCTTTTTCATATTTTCTCCCCGATCAGCGGTCCGGCGACGGCCGGCCCCCCTCGCTGCAAAAAAATTTCCCTCATAGGCTCCTGACCAGAATAACCCAAAAAATGCCGGAAATGAGCTAAATTTCTTGCGCTCCGATATTGAAGTGAGGTATCTCCAGATCTCATTTTTGCAATCGGTGCATGAAGAGCTGCTTGATTTTTTCTGCTCAACTATCGTAATTTATAGAATATGCACCATCGCTCATTCTTATTTTTTTTGGAGGTCGAGATCCTATGGCTAAGAAGAAAGCTGCTAAAGCAAAGAAAGCTGGTACGAAGACAGCTAAGAAACCAGCCGGCAAAGCATCTGCTAAAGCCCCTAAGGCGAAAAAAGCAGAGCGCGCCCCCAGCGCTGCTCCTAAAGCTTTCGACAAAGTCAATAAAGTCCGTACAAAGAGCCAAATCCTGGCCACTCTCTCGGATCAAACTGGCTTGACTAAAAAAGAACTCGGTTCGGTATTCGAGTCTCTCGGCTCGCTCATCGGCCACGACCTGACCAAAGGTCCCGGAACTTTCACCGTTCCCGGCCTCATGAAAGTGACCGTTACCAAGAAGCCTGCAACCAAAGCTCGTAAAGGCGTCAACCCTTTCACCGGCGAAGAAATGACTTTCAAAGCTAAGCCTGCTCGTAACGTAGTTAAAGTACGCGCGCTCAAAGGCCTGAAGGACATGGTCTAGTCTTTAGCGAGACTCACTAAGGCCCCATAGGATGTGGGGTTTAAGAGTTAAGAGCGGCCCCTGGCCGCTTTTTTTTATTCCTGACGGGCGCTCAGTCAGGGGGGTATTCAGCCCAGATCCGGCCGAGGGCGAGCCCCAGGACGGGGTGAATCCAGTCGCCGGCGATGGCCGCGGCAGGCTCCAGGACGAAGCTTCTCCGGTGGGCTTCGGGGTGGGGGATCACCAGTTTTTCACTACGGTAGATCGGGATACTTCCATCGGGTTTCCGCCACAGGATAATATCGCAATCGACAGTCCTATTGCCCCACTTCGTCTCCCGCACGCGACCCAGGCTCCCTTCGATCCGCAGGAGCTCCGCGAGCAGAGCCTCCGGGTCCAGCGCGCTTTCGCAGAGCAGCGCGGTGTTGATAAAGGCCTGGTCCGCGGCCCCGATCGGCGCCGACTCGAGGAGGGGAGCGCGGGCGAGAACGAGGCCGCAGCGGTCCCGAATAGCCTCGGTGGCCGCTTCTATATAATAATTGCGGTCGCCTAGGTTGGAGCCGAGCGCTATAAGAAATGTATTCATGTGCTCAATCTCCAAGGGTCTCGAGCCGTTATGCAATATATAAAGAACCTTTCGGACCTTTACGACCGTTATGATGGATTTCTCTTCGATGCCTACGGCGTCCTCTACGACGGACGCGGTCTGGTCCCGGGCTGCGTGAAAGCGTGGCGGGAGCTCGAGGCCAAAGGGAAGCTCTGCTATATCCTGACCAACGGCAGCTCGCGGACTCTCGCTGATACCGCGGCGATGTACGCGAGGCTCGGACTGACTGTTTCCGCCGACAGAATTATCAATTCGGCGAGCCTCCTCAAAGGCTACTACCAGGAGCATCGCCTCGCAGGAACCCGCACCGCGGTCCTCGGCACCAAAAGCTCCGCGCTCTACGTCGAGGAATCCGGCGGGATTCCGGTCGACCCTCTGGCGACCGACGATTATGCGGCCATCGTCGTCGCGAATCAAACCGACTATCCCCTGCTCGATACGATCGAACAAGTCCTCAGCACGGTCATCACCCGAGTGGAGGCGGGGTTGCCGGTCCATCTGATCCTGACCAATCCCGACCTGATCTATCCGCATCAAACCAGGCGGTTCGGCATCACCGCGGGCAGCATAGCCCTCCTCCTGGAAGCGGCTTTGGAAGCGCGGCTCGGTCCGGCCACGCCGCGGTTCGAAAAGCTCGGCAAACCCTTCACCCGCATCTATAACGAGGCCTTCCGCCGGGCCGGGACCCGCAGCCTCCTGATGATAGGCGATCAGCTCGAGACCGATATCCGCGGAGCCAATAACGTGGGAATCGACTCGCTCCTCGTCGGCACCGGCCTGATCAAGGTCGAAACCTGGCAACCTTCGGCCAGCGACCCGAGGCCGACCTATGTTCTCTCGGAATGGAAGGACGCCTGATGTTGGTCGTGACCCTGGGTGATCCCCTGAGCGTGACAGTCGAATGCCTCCTGGCCCTCAAAAGCCTGTGGAATAAGCCGCAAAAGGGCCCCGTCGTCTTCATCGGGGCCTATGAGCAGTGGCGCTGGCAATGCCGGTCGCTGGGTGAGACGGAGCCGAGCCCCTTCGCGGTTATCAGCAGTTTCCAGGACATTCGAGACGCGAAATCATACTTTTTGGATATCGCGCCGGGGCGTTTCGCCAAGGGGACCGAGACGCTGACCCTCGCCGAACGAGGTGAGATCGCGACCCTCGCTCTCGAGAGCTTAAGAGGTTTTGCGCCCCGAGGCCGTCTGGCCGTCGTGACGGCTCCGATCGATAAATATGCGTGTTCGGCAGCTGGTTTTACCTATCCGGGCCAGACGGAATTCTTCTGCGACCTCTGGCAGGCGCCCGGCATCATGATCCTGGCCGGCCCCAAACTCAGAGTCGCTCTGGCCACGAATCATGTCCGGCTTGCCGATGTCACGGGGCTGATCACGCCGGAGCGAATTTGCCAAAAATTGGCCAAACTGAGCGAGAGCCTGCAGGCGATTTTTCAAATCAAACGGCCCCGCATAGCGGTTTGCGCCTTGAATCCGCATGCCGGCGACCAAGGCCTCTTCGGCGACGAAGACCAGCGCATCATTGCTCCCGCGGTCGAGCTTATGCGACAACAAGGGATGGACGTGGTCGGGCCGAAGCCTGCGGATACCCTATTTTTTCAGGCCTGGTCCGGAGCCTATGACGCAGTGCTCGCCATGTACCACGACCAAGGCCTCGGGCCTTTGAAAGCCTTGCATTTTTATGATGCGGTGAACGTGACCGGAGGTTTGCCCCACCTGCGCGTCTCGCCCGATCACGGCCCGGCGAGCGACCTCTTCGGGAGACGAAAGGCTGATCCCGAGAGTTTCCGTTGCGCCCTCGCGCAGGCTCTCAGCTATTTAGGATGGTGATATGGAACGGCAGACGATAGAGATACGCGGCGCCCACGAGCACAACCTCAAGCATATCGACCTGAGCATCCCCCGGAAGAAGATCACGGTCGTCACCGGCGTGAGCGGCTCCGGGAAGAGCTCCCTGGCCTTCGATACGGTCCTGGCCGAGGCCAATCGCCGGTTCTTCTATACGCTCTCGCATTATTCGCGGCAGTTCCTCGACCTCGGCGCGCGCCCGCAGCTCAGGAGCGCGAGCGGCCTGTCGCCGGCGATCTCCCTCGCCCAGAACGAGACTCAGGCCTCGGTCCGCGCCACGGTCGCGAGCCTCACGGATATCGGCGAGATGCTCGGCGTGCTCTTCGCCCGTTTCGGCGAGAAGCGCTGCCCGACCCATGACCTGCCGACCGAAGCCCGCAGCATCGATGAGATCGTGAGTTTCGTCCGGAGCCAATCGTTCGGGAAGACGATCGCGGTGACGGTCGTCGTCGCCGACCAGAAGAAGGGCCAGTTCAGGAAGCAGCTCGAGGGTTATGCGAAGAAGGGCTTCACGAAGGCTTCGATCGACGGGAAGATGGTGGACCTCGATCCCGTGCCGGAGCTCGCCAAGGAAGAGAAGCACGACATCGCGCTCATCATCGATTCCCTCAAGGTCGATCCGTCCAAGGAAGCCCGGCTGAAGCGTTCGATCGAGACCGCGCTGCAGGTCGGCGAGGGGCTCGCCTGCATCTATTCCGTCGACGGCAAGGGCGCTCTCGACGGCAAGAGCAGCCAGCATATTTCCCTGCAGGCCGGCTGCCCGGTTTGCCATTTCGCCTGGCCGCGCCTCGATTCCCGCCACTTCTCGCCGAACTCGCTCGGGCGCTGCCCGACCTGCGACGGCCGCGGCATCCTCCTCGACGAGGAGGACGAAGCCAAGGGCGATGAACCGAGCGAGCCCGAGAACTGCAACGTCTGCCTCGGCACGGGCCTCGACGCCAAACTCAAGGCGATCACCTTCCGCGGGCGGTCGATCCAAAAGTTCTATCAGAACAACCTCGGCGATCTCGCCGCCTTCGCCCAGGAGAGCCTCGAGAGCCCGATCGGCCAGACTCCGGCCGTGCGGTTGGTGCTCGAGCACCTCAACGCGAACGCCTCGCGCATGCTGGAAATCGGCCTCGGTTATATCCACCTCGGCCGCCGCGTGAGGAGCCTGTCGAACGGCGAGGCGCAGCGCCTGCGCCTCAGCTCCATCCTGAACGAACAGCTGCGCGGCGTCCTCTACGTGCTCGACGAGCCGAGCCAGGGGCTGCATCCGCGGGAGATCGATCGGCTCTGGGCCGCGATCGAGAGGCTCAAGGACCAAGGCAATACCGTCGTGATCGTCGATCACGATCCCGATATCATGCGGCGGGCCGATTGGATCATCGATCTCGGGCCGGGCGGGGGAACGGAAGGCGGCATGCTCCTCGCGCAGTTCGCGCCGACCGAAGCCAAGGCCTACGGGAAGGTCTCAGCCACGGCGGAGCATCTCGGCCGCAGGCAGGGGGCGTCGGCGGCGCTGCCGAAAGGCGGCGCGAAACCGAAGGACTTCATCGTGCTCGAAAAGCCCCGGCTCCATAATCTCAAGATGGCGAGGGCGCGCTTCCCCCTCGGGGCGTTGACGGTGGTCAGCGGGGTGAGCGGCGCGGGCAAGAGCAGCCTGGTGCTCAAGACGCTCTACTACAACATCTATCGTCACCTGCAGAACAAGGGTAAATCATCGCAGCCGGTCTACTGCCAGTCGCTCAAGGGCCTGGAGGGCATCCAGTCCTGCACCCTCATTTCGCGAAAACCCATCGCGAAATCCTCGGTGAGCATGCCCGCGACTTATCTCGACGTCTTCACCGACCTGCGCACTCTCTTCGCTTCTCTGCCCGAAGCGCAGATCTACGGTTTAACGGCCTCGTCCTTCTCCTTCTCGAACGAAGAGGGGCGCTGCCCGGAGTGCAAGGGCCGCGGAACCCTCACTCTCACGATGCGTTTCCTCGCGGATTCGGAGATCGTCTGTCCGCTTTGCC
>JASLCY010000457.1 GCA_030151925.1 Oligoflexus sp. | reverse complement strand
AGGCTCCCTTTTTTTATCCGGATTTTGCCTTGGAATGGGGAGTCGCGGGAATCTGCGTTTGACTTTAGATCACGGGATCTTTATAGATTATATCCTCGAACGGCGAGGTAGCTCAGCTGGTTAGAGCGCATGATTCATAATCATGAGGTCGGCGGTTCAAGCCCGCCTCTCGCTACCAAGTTCGAAACAAAATCCCATGGCTCCCGGGCCGTGGGATTTTTGTTTTTCGAAGACGAACGCCGATCGATCCGATTGACAAAAAGGTCCGGATGCAACTCCAATAGAGCTAACCGCAGAGGAGGGGCGCAAGTGATAAAGCAGTTAACGGAGAACAGGCTCCCGCATCGGTGGCGGAAGAAAGTCGTCGAGTTAAGGCGGATGCTGTTCTTTGCGATTCCGATCGGCGCGGCGGCGGGGCTCGGAGTATCGGCCCTTGAGTTCATCTGCAACAACCTGCTGTGGAACCATCTCTCGGTTGTGCCCGTCGCTATCAGGCTGCTCTTTCCTATCATCGGCCTCTTCCTGTCCGGCTGGCTGCTGCAAAAACTGGGCGCCACCTCCATCGGCATGCTCAACGAGGTCGTGATCAGCTATCACACGCCATCCCATGATCTCTCGCCTTCGGATGACTTCAAAAAGACCCTCGCCTGCATCGCCACGGTCGGCTTCGGAGCTTCCTTGGGGCTCGGCGGGCCAAGCCAATGGCTGGGAACGAAACTCGGGCTTTATATAAGCCATTATTTTAAAAAACTGCGGATGTTCCGCGGCTTGCATCGCTCGCAGGTCGTCCTGATAGGAGCGGCTGCCGGCGTTGCCGCGATTTTCCGCGCTCCGCTGTCGGGAACGTTGCTCGCGCTCGAGACGCCTTTCTCCAAGGACATCGATGGAACGGCGCTGCTGCCGGCTTCCATCGCGGCCTGCGTTAGCCATATGGTGCACAGTTTTTTCTTTCATGATTCACGCCTGCTGCCGTTCGGCGCTGACGGGCAGTTGAATGCGCAGAGCGTCGGCGCCGCGCTCGTGATAGGGATTTCCGCCGGCTTCGCTTCCAGGCGCTTTCAGCGAGCGCTCAACTGGGTCAAGGCCCGGACGTCTCGTTTCAACTGGCGAGCTCGCGCGCTCCTCGGAGGTCTGGTCACTTCCCTGACGGCTTTGATCGCCTATTATTTCTTCGGTGATACGTTGACCCTTCAGGCCGGCCTGCCTTTGTCGAAAACAGCCTTTTCCGGGCAGAACTACGGGCTGGCGGCGTTAGGCCTCTTCATCCTGAAGATCATCGCGACGCTGGCGACGGCTGGTACGACCGGAGTCGCCGGCCTGCTGGTCGTGACCCTTACGATAGGCAGCCTCATCGGAGCGGTTTGGTGGCCGGTTTTCCCTGTTCTGACGCCCGAGGTCGCGGCGGCTATAGGAGTCTGCGCCTATCTCGCCGCGAATTATAACGCTCCTCTAACCGGGATCGCGCTGGCGGCGGAGTGGGGAATACCGCACTGCTTCCGATAGCTTGGATTGCGGTAATCGTCGCGGCCTGGATCGGCGAAGGCCTGGCGAACACTCCGAGTAAATCGACTCGTCGCCATGTGCTTACGCAGCCATTGACCTCGCTACGAAAATAGGGCACATTTTAAAGCTAGGCAATGGTGTCTGCCTTTAACCGCCGCTCCCAACGAGGTCGTGCTGATGACTCCTACCAAATCAAAGGTAGGGGTACGTCTTGAATCTGCTGAAATCCTTCAAATCCGTAATCAAATATTATGCGAAGTGGTCCGTGATCTCGTCCCTGATCGGGATCGCCTGCGGCCTGGCCTCGGGCGTCTTTCTCTGGGCCCTGGAAGCCACCACGAAAATCCGCGACGCCCATATTTGGTTGGTTTATCTGCTTCCTCTCGGGGGCTGGCTCGTAGGCTTCCTCTATCACACCGTCGGGCAGAAAGTCGAAGGCGGCAACAACCTCATCATCGACGAATTCCACGAGCCGCAATCGGTGATACCTGTGCGGATGGCCCCGCTGGTCCTCATCGGCACGGTGATAACGCACATATTCGGCGGATCCGCTGGCCGGGAAGGAACGGCCGTGCAGATGGGCGGTTCCATCGCGGATCAGTTCACTCACCTTTTTAAGATGGGCCGCGTTGAACGCCGCACTCTTCTGATGGCGGGCATGAGCGGAGGTTTTGGGTCCGTCTTCGGCGTCCCCTTCGCAGGCACGGTCTTCGGCCTGGAGGTCCTGGCTATCGGAAGGTTGCATCTATGGGGCGTCGTTGAATGCGCGATATCGGCTTTCGTCGCTCACTTCGTAACGACCTCGCTCGGGATCCACCACACCCAGTATAGCCTCCCGGCTTTTGCCAGCCTGAAATTCAGCGACTTCACCTGGCTCTATCTGATCCTCTCCGGGATTATCTTCGGCCTCGCGGCTCGTTTATTCGCCCTCGTCACGGAGCAGATCAAAAGCCTTTCCAAGGCGAAGATCCCTTATCTGCCAGCCAGGGCCTGCATGGGAGGAGTCTTGATCTCCCTGCTCTTCTTCTTCCTGCCGGCTTCGATTCGTTACGCGGGTCTGGGCGTCCCTATCATCGTCGATTCCCTGAAGGTCGCCCTTCCGGTTTATGACTGGTTCGGGAAGTTATCCCTGACCGCCATGACTCTCGGCTTCGGTTTCAAAGGCGGCGAAGTCACGCCTCTGCTGTTCGTCGGCGCGACGCTCGGTAACGCCCTTAGCCACCTCTTCCCCATCCCCCTGCCCGTGCTCGCGGCCGTAGGGTTCGTCACCGTATTCGCCGGAGCCGCGAACACTCCATTCACCTGCACGATCATGGCCGCCGAGTTATTCGGGAGCGAGATATTCTTGTTCGCGGCTCTGGCTTGTTTTGCGAGCTACTTCGCCTCGGGCCATCGAGGCATTTATCATTCGCAAAGAGTCCATACGCCCAAGACCCGATACATCAGCCATACGATGGAATTTATCCGCATCCTGTTTCGTAAACCTTTTATTTAGATCTTCTGGCCGAATTTCGAGACGCCTCTTGGATTTCATGCGTCGCGAACAGGCCGACTCAAACGGTCTTCAAGCGATCCTGCAAACAACGCGTCGTAATCACTCGCTGGATGCGATAGGAACGACGTTAAATTTTTCATAATTTTCTATCGCTACTTTTAAGAATATAAAAATTTACACCGCCATGCCGGATTTGCAATATTATCCCAACCGACGGAAAGGCTTGGGGAAAAAACATTGGAAATCTGGGAGTTCGATGATTACGTTAGCGTGATCAAAAGAAAGCTACAGGATAATTCGGATATCAAAGGCTACCAGACTTTAGTAGCCCGAGCGGGAGGCTTTCACGCTTCGCACTTTTCGATAGTTCTAAGTGGCAAAGCGCATCTCTCCCTCGAGCAGGCCATAGCCGTCTGCAATTTCTGGGGCTTTGATTACAACACGACGGAATATTTCCTGACTCTGGTCAGTCTCGCAAAATCCGGCACGGAAAAACTGAAAGCCCATTTCCGGGCGCGCATAAAAGAGCTGCGAGCTCAGCAAAAAGGCGCGGAGGATTCTTCCCTGCTCGCCGTCCATTCTTTGCTGTCTCAGGATGATTCCATCTTCCTCTGGGCCAACTGGCAATGCGCTGCCATCAGCGCGGCTTTGGACCTCTCTTCCAAGGCGCGTACGGTCCCCTGGATAGCCGAACGCTTGAGATTGCCGAAGCTGCTCGTACAGAGCACCCTGAGCAGGATGCAGAGACTTGAGCTGGTTAAGGAGTTGCCGAACGAGGAGTGGGGCAATATAGGAGGCTTTTTCCGTAAAGCCCCTCCAAGCGAGTTCAGCGACCTGTTTCATCGATCGGTTCGTCAGCTGACCGGCTTGGGAGCCGAAGGCTCTCTATCGGAGCTCTCACTCCACAAGAGCGCGTTCGGCAGCGTATCCAGGAAGAAAGCGCAGCAAATGCGCGACAAATTGCAGGAACTGCTTCTTTTCCTGTACAGTCCTGACAAGGAAGAGCAGGATTCCGACAAGACGGATATCTTAGCTTTGAACCTGGAACTGCTGGCGCTCTGATCGCAGCATAGTTCAGAACTTGAAAAAATCCACGCACACAGAAATGATCTCCGTCTCATCTCCGTGATTAGACTGATTGCAGATCTTGAGCTGGGAATCGATGGCCTCCCACATGATCTTCCGCATCCGCTGCGCGTTTTCCTTGTTTACCCATCCGATATAGCTGGCTCTAATGGGGCGAAGCTCCTCATCCCTGAGATGAATATGATTCGCCCTTTGCCGCATCGAGGCATGAAAGAGCTCAAGCAGGTCCTCGCTAGGGGATTTGACCATCGCCCCTTTGATCACTTCCCAGCGGCCATCGCTCTTCTCTTCGACCAAACCCATATCGAACATCCTCAAGAGGGTCTTGGCCACCGTCTCGATGGGAAGATAGAAATGCTGCGCGATGGCTTCGATGGTGTTCTCCCGATTGGTCGAGAGATAAGCCTGGATCGCTCCGCAAT
>JASLCY010000439.1 GCA_030151925.1 Oligoflexus sp. | reverse complement strand
CTCCTATGAGCAGGTGATGGACAAAGTCCGCGGCATGGAGCAGACCAAAAACCGCCGCGGCGCTTACCGCACGCTCGACTATACCTACGGCGCATACCTCGAGCTGCTGCCGACCACGATCAAGACCTCCATCTGCAGCGACTGCCTCCGCATCGGCATCAAAGAAAAGATCAACTTCTCCGAGCTCTCGCAATGGCTTCAACGCGGCATTGCGCACGTGATGGAAGAACCTGGCCGGGAATCGGTCGAAGACGCCCTTGACTTTCTCGAGGCCTATGGAGACTATTTTCTGACGGAAGCGAACGGCAAAGGCGAGAAATTCCTGACCAATCTATTGCTCCGCCTCAAACCGGCCGCAATGGAATGGGATCTGTCGCCGAAGCTGAATGAAGTCGCCAGCGATTTCAAACTCACGGAAGTCATGGATGTGTTTGTCTAAGCCTGGCGCGAAGCTCTGAGTTCGGAGCCCTTCCGCCCGGTAACTAGCGGAGTGGAAGCCAACTTGAGTAGAACCAAAAAGCCCGTTGCGAAGAAAAAGAAAATCACGTCCTCGAAAGCAACCAAAGGATCCGCCGCCAAAGCCAAGAAAGCGACAACCGTCCCGGCTAAGTACAAGGCGCCTGCTCCCGCGGTCAAGCTTCCCCGCCCTCTCAAGCCCAGCCAGGTCTATGCGCATTGTATGACCTCGCAGTTTGATTTCGAGACGACCAAGGACCTCCCGAGCTCCCACGACATAATTGCTCAAGATCGGGCGATACAGGCCATCAACATGGGCCTCAGTATCCAGCGCCCCGGATTCAACATCTATGTCGCGGGCATCGAGGGTACAGGCAAGACCAGCGTCATCCGCCAATTCCTGCAGACCTGGTCGGCGAACTCCGAAGCCCCGCCCGACTGGGTCTACCTCTATAATTTCTCGGAGCCCGAGAATCCCCGCTGCCTGAGCCTCCCGCGCGGCGAAGGCAAGAAGTTCAAGAAGTCCATGGAGCACTTCGTGAAGTCCCTGCGCTCGGAGATCCCGGTCGCGCTGCAGAGCGAAGACTACGAGAACGCGGTGAACACCTACATCTCCTCGGCGAACGACTATAAATCGAAGCTCTACAGCGAGCTCGAGAAGCTCGCGAAGCAGAAGGACTTCGTGATCAAGTCCACGCGCATGGGCATCGAGACCATCCCGGTGCTGGACGGCCGGTCGCTGACCGAACGCGATTACTCGAAACTGGGCGAGGCCGATCGGGCCAGCATCGAATCCCGTCGCTCGGAGCTGGAGCCGGAAGTCCTGGACTTCGCGCGCAAGGTCCGGGCGATCGACAAGGAGACCGGCGAGCAGCTCGAGAAGCTGCGCGACAGCATCGGCGAGCAGATCGTCACGTCCCTGCTCGCGCCGTTGCTCGAGGATTATGCCGACTACCCCGAGATCCTGAGTTATCTCGAGGAAATCCGCGACGACGTGAAGGAGAACCTGCTCGAGTTCGTGGAGGACGAGGCCGCGGCGAGCAACAGCGAAGAGGCCTCCTACCCGGAAGAGGCCAAGGAGAAGTTCAACCGCTACAAGGTGAACGTCTTCGTCGACAACTCGAAGACCGACCGCGCGCCGGTCATCATCGAAGACAACCCGACCTATTACAACCTGTTCGGCAAGGTCGAAAAGAACGTCGAACACGGCATGTATCTTACTGATTTCACGATGATTAAAGCCGGCTCGGTGCATCGCGCCAACGGCGGATACCTGGTGCTCAACGCCCTCGACATCCTGCGTACGGGATCGACCTGGGATACCCTCAAACGCGTCCTGCGGACCCGCAAGGGCTTCATCGAGGACATGGGCGAGCAGTATTCGCTCCTCCCGACCTCGGGGCTGCGTCCCGAGCCCGTGCCGCTGGACCTGAAAGTGATCCTGATCGGTACGGACGAGATCTACCACATCCTCTATCAGGAGGACGAGGAGTTCCATAAGATCTTCAAGGTCAAGGCCGACTTCGACTTCAAGATGGACCGCAACGCGCTCAACATCCAGAACTACGTGTCCTTCGTCGCGACGCGCGTGAACCTCGAGAAGCTCGCCCCTTTCCATCAGTCCGCGGTCGCCGCGATCGTCGAGTACGGCTCGCGCCTGGTGGAAGACCAGAAGCTGCTCTCGACCCGCTTCGGCGAGATCAAGGACCTCACGATCGAATCGGATTTCATCGCCAAGCAACAGGGCCACAAGATCGTGACGCGCGAGGACGTGGAAACCGCCCTCGATATGAAGGCTTATCGCTTGAACCTCCAAGAGGAATACCTGCTCCGCCTCATGAAGCAGGAGGATATCCTCGTGTCGGTGGACGGCGAGCGCGTCGGGCAGATCAACGGCCTCGCGGTTTACGATTATGCGGATTATTCCTTCGGGAAGATCAACCGCATCACCTGCACGACCTCGCCGAATAAGAGCGGCATCGTGAATATCGAGCGGACGGTTCGCCTGTCCGGCAAGATCCACGACAAGGCGGTGATGATCATCCAGGGCTTCTTCAAGGCGCTCCTGCCGCGCGACAAGCCCTACTCCTTCACCTCGAGCGTGTGCTTCGAGCAGAGCTACGGTCCGATCGACGGCGATAGCGCGACCCTCGCGGAGGTCATCGCGATCGTCAGCTCGCTCTCGCGCATCCCTATCAGGCAGAACCTCTGCATCACGGGTTCGATGAACCAGTTCGGCGACGCGCAGACCATCGGCGGCGTGAACGAGAAGATCGAGGGTTTCTTCAAGATCTGCGACATGATCGGGCAGAGCGATGAGTATGTCGCCATCATCCCCAAGCAGAACGCGCAGAACCTCATGCTGCACCGCCACGCTCGTAAGGGCGTCGAGGAAGGCCGCCTGAAGATCGTTCCCGTCTCCCACATCGCGGAGGCTTTCGAGGTCGCCACGGGCGTGGCGTTCGGCATCAATGACGTTCATGAGCCGCACAAGGCTCCCGCGGCCTCCGCGGTCGGGCGGATCGTCGCCTGGCTGGACAGCATCGATTCGGATAAGAAGCGGTTCTAAGATCGAAATGCAGGAGCTTCGGCTCCTGCTTCTCTTCCTGCCCCAAAACTCCTGCCAGCTCTTCGCCTCCTGACAGATTTTAATCGCCATAACGGCATGATATGAATATAAAAAACACGAAACTATTTTTCCAATATATATTGTTTAAGAATTTACTAGAAGAAGCCGAAAAGGGGCGAGAGCAGAACTCTAGGAGCTTCCCATGAAATCACTCGTAATGGTCGCCCTCCCTCTTCTTGCGGCCTCCTGCAATAACAATGGCTTCAAGGGTTCGCCCCAAACCCAGAAAGCGGCGCCCGCAACCAAGGGTGATGATCAGAGCAGCCAGACTACGGACACAGCTCCACCCCATGACGATATACAAATCACCAAGGATCCG
>JASLCY010000375.1 GCA_030151925.1 Oligoflexus sp. | reverse complement strand
CGCAAAGGTTGATCGATGCCGCGATCGATGCTCTGGGCCTCATGCCGTACTTTCGTTTCCTGCAATCGGCGGAGCTCGAGGAATACGGGAAACCGCACCCCGAGGTTTATATTAAGACCGCGCAAAGGCTCGGTGTCGGGCCGCAGCACTGCCTGGTGTTCGAGGACTCGCTCATGGGGGCTATCGCGGCGAAGGCCGCACGCATGAAGGTCGTCGCCGTCCCGGAAGGCGAACTCTTCAACAGCACCGTCTTCGACTTTTGCGATGGGAAGATCCAGAGCCTCGACGCCTTCGAAGGGACGGAACTCGCGCGGCGCTTTAAATTGGGTTCATGATATATTGACCGCGTAGTGTATGGGGCGATGAGGTTACAGGGGAATTTCAAAAAAAGAACAAGGGCCTCAACCCGCAAGCAAGTTCGCGTTCTATGGCGAACCCCCTCGGCGTACACGAATAAAGCTGTTTTGGAAAACGTCTCCTCCGTGATACGGATAGAGCAGGAATTTCTATTCTATCACGAGGTTTTTCATGTCCAGGAACGGACTCGTCGCGCTCGCCTGCCTTAGTCTTTTGATGTCGTGCGGCCTTAAGCCGGATTCATCGCATACGGAAAGCCTAAGCACCAGGGCCGAGAGCATTCGCGTGGGGCTGGTAGCCCGCCTCCAAAAAGACTTTCCGCATGACCAGGGGCCGATTTGGGCCGAGACTTCAATCTCTTTGAACGACGATTGGTTGATCCAGAGCCCGGGGCTTTGGGGCATTCCCTTGAGCGACATCCCCAAGGGGGTCGACTGCGATGCGGGCGACGCACGCTGCAATGCGAGCTTCAAACGCCTCAGCTGCGAGAGCGACGGCGATTGCGAAGGCCTCACTCAATGCGGGGAGCTCGAGGCCTCGGTGGCCAAGCCGGGTGACGCGCCGGCTAAACTCTGCCTCTATCCGGCCGACCATCTCGTGGACCGCTACTATAAGGTGATGGTGTCCGCCGAGCATGAACTTGATATTACGTCTCTCGCTCTGCCAACTGGGCAGTTCCGTGAGGCTATCATCAACGCGATCTCCTTCGTCAGCCAAAAAGCGGACGTACCTTCGATCCGCCTGCTGTTTTCCGGGGCGAAACCCGCTTTGCCGAATCCCCTTTATTCGACCGATCGCGCGCTGAAAGAGATCGTCAACGATGTTGCGGCCCGCGGGGGCGATATCAGCCGCCTCCAGATAAACCTGGCTTATATGAATCCAGGACGCCTCAGCTGGAACCACGCGAAGATCGTCGCGGCCGATGGGGATAGGGTGATCTCCGGCGGGCACAACCTCTGGAGCGAAGCCTATCTGAACGCGCAGCCCGTTACCGACATCAGCATGGAATACCACGGGGAAGCGGCCTCGGCGGCGCGCGACTTTGCGAACACGCTCTGGACCATGCCGCACAACAGCGAAAGCTATTATCCCGCGGCGGCGAATAAGTTCGAGCCGTTCAGCATGCCCTCGCATACCCCGGGGAACAAGAAGGCCATCACGGTCGGGCGGCTCGGGGCTTTCGGCGACAATCCTTCGGAAGACGCCTTGAACGGATTGATCGACCTCGCTCAGAATTCGATCTATATCGATCAGCAGGATCTCTACAACGTGCTCGTCACGAACCTCACCAGGTCCTACGTGGAAGACAGCCTGATCCGCGCCGCGGTCCGCGGCGTTCACATCAAGATCGTGCAATCCAACAAATACCCGACGCCGGACGGCTACGGCACGACCGACGGCGGCCGGGCTTATGCTTCGATCTTCGGTAAGGTCAGGTCGGCGATCGCGGCGGCGCGCGGAGTCTCCGACGCCAAGGCGCGGACCCTGGCCTGCGAGGCCATCGAATACGCGCCTTTCCGCTTCTCCGATTTCTCGAACTGGGATGCGGGACTGCTGCAGAGGACGATAGGGACTCATGCGAAGCTGCTCATCGTCGACGAGAGCGCGTTCTATATCGGTTCACACAATCTCTATCCTTCGAACCTGCAGGAGTTCGGAGTGATCGTCACCGATCCCGAAGCGACGTCGCAATTGATCGCGAGCTTCTGGAACAACGTCTGGGGACAGAGTCTGAAGGCGAAATATCCCTGTCCGTCCTGACTATCACCCATCGCGCTTTAAAAAGTAGCTTTTCCGAGTATGAAGGAGCAGCATGGCCTAAGACCTGCCCGACAGGTTCTTAGGAGTTCCTTCATACATGAAACCTTTTGAAGCGCAAGATACTGATTTACTGCAATATTTCGATGCGGACAGCTACGCTCTCCTGCAGACGATCATCGCCCGCCTCATCCCTCAGTCAGAGTTCATTCAAATTGGGATCGCCCGATCGATGGACGCCAGGCTCGGAGGACTCAAGGAGCCCGCGGGGACTTTCATGGCAGCGCTTCAAGGATTGGATGACGAGGCTCACAAGGCTTTCGGCCTGCCTTTCATATCGCTATCGAGCCTGAAGCAGGATCAGCTCCTGCATCAGGCGATCGATATCGATCCGGCCGTCGAGACGAAGCCGAACGCGCCCATGCGCTTATTGTTCGAGGAGTTGCTCAGCGAGGCGGTGGCCGTCTTCTACAGCCACCCGCAGGATCTGGAAGAGGGCGGGACGAAGGGCCACGATTCATAGGTCCTTGCGATCGTCCTTGAGGAGCGACGCGTTCTTCTCCTGGACCTGACGATGCAGGCTGATATTGAATTTCGGATAGCTCTGGCAACGCGTGGTGGTCTCGTTCCGGTAGCAATAGGAGCCGTCCGCCTCAGCGGTGACGGTTCCCGCGAGATCGTACCTCACGTCGATCGCGACGTCATCGCCCTCTTTAATCACGAGCGGCTCGCGGGCCTTGAGGCTTTCGATGGCCCAGAGGCCCTTGATCTTCGCCGCGAAAGGCTCGTTCATGCCGGGCGCTTTGAACTCCAGCGCTTCCCTTTGCAGGGGGCCTTCGGCGAAAGTGATCTGCAGATAATTGTAGGTCCCGGGCACGACCGCCTGCGGCCTGGCGTTCAGCCTCGCGGCGAGCGCGGACGTGGGTTGGGCGAAATCGAGATAAGCGACTTTACCATCGGCGCAGGGCTCGGGAACGAGATAGGAGAAGGAGGCGGTTCCGAGGCTCTCGGTGCTTTTATGGGCCTCGCAAGCCTCGGAGACCCAGATCGTCGGGCACACCGTGGTATCGCAGTTATCCTTGTCAGCCATGAGTTTGATGCTCACGACCTTGAGGCCGAGATAACTCGGGGCCATCGCTCCGTTGGCGTTGGCGGCGTTGGTATCGTTTTGAAAGGCGATGCGAGCGGTCGTGCTAGCGCCTTCGTGAGTCTTGACCTTGGATCCGCACGCGGCGAGGCCGAGGAGGAGCGCGGACGCGAGCGGAGCATAAAGCGGTGCTGTCTTCAGCATGGATGGAAACCTCTTGGTGATGTCTGTATTTATTTTAAGACTTACGCTGGGGTAGCTGAAGACGTGTCAAATAACCGACGATGGCATAATGAATATTTATGTACCTGTTATCATTGAAATAATCGAGGCCTTCTTGGACTTTTCTAAAGTCTCGCCCTTCGTCCCCGATACCCTAAGGGAATCTATGGAAAGTTTGAGGCTCGACTCGAGCAGAAAGCGGAAACCAGGGCATGGACAGGCCGGAACTAGACATCGAGAACCCGCACAACATCAACAAGGGGCAGAACCTGGTGTTGACCCTGGCTTTCGTCGCCATGGCGCTCGCGGGGCTTTTGATCGCCTACTCCTGGAACCAGAGCGCTCACGAGAAAGCGAAGGTCGCCGCTGAGCATTATCAGGCGGAACGCGCGCAGACGACCGTTTCGAAGATCAGGGCCTTCCTGCTCAACGCTACGCAATTGTCGGAGACGCTGCGGGTCCTCGTCGAGAAATACGACGGCCGAGACGGGAAGCAGATCGAGGAATATCTCGATCGCATCGTCGAGAGCGCCCCCGAGGAGCTCATCTACGGCGCCGGCGTTTGGTTCGAGCCCTATCAGTTCGCCAAGGGCAGAAAGTTCTACGGTCCCTACGTGCATCGCGGCGTCCGTCCCGGCTCGCGGGTTCTGACCAGCGAATGGGAAAACCCGGATTACAACTTCCACCAGAGGGATTGGTACAAGGCCGCGATACACGCCAACGGCGAGCCGACCTTCACCGAACCTTACTTTGACAACGGCATGGTCTACATGACTCTGGCCGTGGCTTTTAATGACAGGAAAACCGATCAAATACGCGGAGTCGTGACGGTCGACATGATCCTTCCCCAGCTTCAGCACCTGGTGGATTCCGTCAACGAGAACAGCAGCGACCTCATCACCGTCGTGGGCCGCGAGGGGCATTTGCTCGCTCATCCGAACAGCCGAACCCTGCTTCAGGTAAGCCAGGCGCAGGAACCTCCCGGGACCGTGCACAGCCTGCTCGATGTGCCGGCGAAGTACTACAAGCCGAGTCCCTGGTCTTCGATCGTGCATGAGACGATGATGGTCGAAAACGGTTGGAAGGTGATCGTTTCCAGCCCGCTCACCTCGGTGATGGCCGCTTACGTGAACCAAAGGACCCTGATCATCGCCCTCACTCTCTTTTACGAAGTCGCCCTCCTGATCATCTTCATCACGATCAGCTTCTTCAATGAAGGCATGAACAGGCTGAAAGAACGGGCCTTCGAAGCCCTTTCCTCGGAACGGAACCAGATCAAGGCTATCGTCGACAACGTGCAGTTCGGCCTGTTCCGCGCCGACCGCCTCGGACGCATCCAGTCGGGCTACTCGGCCTCGTGCCGCAAGCTCCTGGCGGTCGATCCGCGCTATGATTTGAGCCGCCGCACCTTCTGGCTCTATTTCGACCTCTCCGAGCGCGAGGAATTCAATTACCGCGCCTTCTACGAGCAGGTCTTCGAAGTCCCTTATCTCGCCAGCGAGATGGTGGACCAGATCCCCTCGCAGATCACCCTGGGCGGCAAGATCCTCTCCTGCCGCTATTATCCGATCATGAACGGCGAAGAGGTCGAATCGATCCTCATAACGATTTCTTACGTCAGCCGATCGCGCTTCACGGAAATGGAAAACGAGAACAACAAGGCCTTGATCCGCATCCTCAGGAACAAGGAGCGTTTCAGGGCCCTGGTGCACGATATACTCTCCGCCGAGGACACGATCCTGAGCCCCGAAGCCTGGACCGGCATCGACGGGAAAGTCGCGCTGCGCCGGATCAAGCGGATGGTCCACACCTGGAAGGGCGATCTTGCGACCTTCGGGCTGGTGGAAGCCGCGGGCTACGTGCACACGATGGAAGACGGCCTGTGGGACGACCTCAATGCCGAGACCGCCCGGCAGCTCCTTCACGTCCTGAAATCGATCCTGAGGCAATTCCTCGAGAGCAATCAACCCATCCTCCGCATCACCGCGCAGAAGGTCGATGAACGGCTCGTGACCTTGCCGGAATCGGCGCTCTTCGACTTCGGCCGGGACGTCGCGAGATCTCATGACCTCGCCGGGGCGCAGGAGCTGGCCCAGCAATTCGTCGAGGACTCCACCCGCGAGAAGGCGGAGGACGTGCTCTCTTATCTCTCGATCGCAGCCCTCGAGATCGCCAAGAGGCAGGACAAGGACATCAAGGTCTTCACCCAAGGCGGCGAGTTGAGTTTCCCGGGCAGCTATCGGGAGCTGCTCTCGTCCCTGATCCATATCGTCCGCAATGCGGTCGACCACGGCTTCGAAAAACCGAAGGATAGGCTGGGCAAGGCTCGGCAAGGTTCGCTGACGATCACCTTTGCGGCGCTCGAGAACGCCTATGAGATCGTCATCGCCGATGACGGGCGCGGGATCGACAAAGACAAACTCAAGGCCGTAGTGCTCCGAAAAGGGGCGTGGACGGAAGAGCAGTGGGATAAACTATCAGCGGCCGAGCAGCTGCGTTCGATCTTCCTCGACGCGATCTCGACTCGGACGAACGTCACGTGCCTCTCGGGACGCGGCGTGGGGCTCAGCCAGGTTCTCGCCGCGGTGGAAGCCCTCGGCGGCACCATAAACGTCGGGACGGAGAGCGGCCTCGGCACGAGGTTTACGATCAACCTGCCCAAGGCTGATTACACGGCGAAGCGCTCAGCCTCCTGATTTCTTGAGGATCAGCTGGATCAAAGATCCCACCGTCTCCATCTGGGGCAGCTCCTCCTGGCTGATGCGGACGTCGAAGACGTCCTGCAGCTCGATCACCATCTCCACCAAAGCGAACGATTCGGCGACGAGCTGCTTCAAATGCATCTCGTCCTTGATCGCATCGGGCTTGCGCCCCAAGGTCTTGGCCATCTCGTTCCGTATCGAGTCCGCGGTCGCCTTCATATCCGACTCCTTACCAGGTTTTAAGTTGCTGGGAACCGAGCAGGGCCTTGAGATGCTCGCCGTGTTCCTTCAAGGTCTTCTCATAGACTTCCTGATCGGCTTGATGGAAGCGTTGGATGGTCGAGGCGATCTCCGCTTTGGAGAATTTGCCTTCGGTCTCCATGCGCTTCAGAGCCGCGCTGATCCACTCGATGTGCCACTTCTCGTCTTCCATGATCGTGTCGAGGGTCTTGGCGACGTATGGATTCAAGTCTTTGATTTGACGATGAATTCCGTATTGCCCTATCACCCGGCGCTCGAAGATCTGGGTGATCGCCAGGACTTCCATCATATTGGTCGGCAGGCCTATCGCCGCCAGATACTGGTCCTGATAACTCTCCATCACGTTGATCGGCTCCAGCTCAAGGTCGCCGAGGCACTTCGTCCAATACCAGGCGTGCTGGCTCTCGTCCGCGAAATGCTTGGTCAGGTCGTACTGGATCCGCTTATCCTTCATCGTCTTCGCCAGGCGGCCGAAGAACTGAGCGCCATTGATCTCGGAGACCCGATAGAAGCTCAGTATCCAGCGTTCGCTCTCCGAGATTTTCGGCAATGCAGACATCTTAAACTCCTAACTCACCCTCAGGGCGAGCGTTGTAAATCCTCTTTCCGTGCGGCGGGCGATATAACGGAACAGCCGGCCTTCGCGGGAATACGCCTCGCCTTCCGCCGCCTGCGGCTTCGCCAGGCGATAGCTGATGAGCGTCTCCTGACCGTTATCCGCGTCCGCTTTATAGAGCGCCTCCTTGATGGTCCAAAGCCTCAGCGCGGAGGCGTCGTCATCGATCGCCGCCCGTTCCGCCTCGTTCGCGAAGAAACGGAGCGCGGCGCGTTTCACCGTCTTGTCATCCTCGCAATCGATCCCTATCCCGCAGATGGCTTCGGACGTTCCGACGGCCAGGGCTTCGTAAGACGTATGCGTAAGGGATACCTGCGCCTCCGGAAACTTCAAAAGCGAACTGTCCTTGGCCCGCCCGAGACGTGGAAGCAGGGCATGAAGCGCAGCGCGCCCCAGAAGCCAGGAAGGCTCCCTCACTTTGCTCAGCGTGTGCCAGATCTCTTGTTCACCCGGCGTAAGATCCAAAGGATCCAAGGGCTTGCGCGCCTCCGCCAGCAGGAGCCTGATACCAAAAAATTGCGCCCACTCGGCCTCGAGGTTCATGCCAACTTCCATTTACGGGCTATCATGCCTTGGATAAGGTTGGGAATCACCTTATCCAAGGCCGCTGGTTGATATTCGGGCATGACGGATCGCAGCCTCTGATTCTCGAATTCCTTGTGTATGAAGAGCTGCCTGGCGAAAGGCACCATGCTGCCGAGCGCCTCCTTGAGCACGGCGCCGCCGAAACCCTCGATGCCGTCGGCCAGCAGCTCGAACGAAACCAGGTCGACGAGCAGAGGTTTTTGGATGCCGCGTTTCCTGAAGGAGTTGTCCTCGAGGAAGGCGGCGAACGCCTGATCGATGAAACGCTCGAGGCTGTTGCTCTCCGACGGCTGATGGCAGACGGGATAGACCTGATGTTTATCCGGGCTCGCCATCGCCGCTGCGATGCCGGCCTCGACGAAGTCGCCGCAGACCAGGTAAACCGGGACGCGCGCATCGCCGGGAACGGTCGAGATCAAACCGTAGTAGAGGAGCTTGAGCGTGTTGTGGACCGCATTCAGCTGCGAGCAGCGGCCGCTCTCGTCGTCGGCGAGCACCGTCGCGACGCGGGTGATCGTCCAGGGGAGGTCGCTGAATTTCTCGGCCAGGGCCTGCTCCGTCTCCCACTTGGAACGCTCGTAGTGATTGACGAACGAACGGGGTTTTTCCAATAAGGCCTCGGGAACGGGGCCTTCGCGATCGCCCGCGCCATAAACGGTGCTGATGTAGCCGAGCTTTTCGAGCTGAGGGCTGCGGCGCGCGAGCTCGAACAGGGCGAGGCTCGCATCACGGTTATCCCGGTCGGCGATCTCCGCTTCGACGTTGAAACGCGTCACGGCCGCCGAATGGAGGATGGTCGTGCTGTCCTTCGGCAGCGCGGCGATCGCGGCAGGATTCGACAGGTCGCAGGGCACGACCTCGATCCGTTCGGCGACATCCGCCCCGCCCAGCGCGGCGACGAGCTGCTCACGCCTTTCCGCGAGATGGCCCGCATCGCGGGCCCGCACGGGCAGGATAACGTTTTCGCCGCGCGCCAGAGCCCGGCGCGCAAGCCTTTGACCGACGTAACCCGTCGCGCCCGTGACTAGAGTTTTCCTCGAAGCGCCCACCGCCTTGTCCTCACGTGAAGAAGGTCTGATAAATAACGTCGATCGACGCGAAGGACTGGGGATTGAGCTTCTCGGGATCGAGATCGACGGCCCCCAGGCTTTCGATATAGAGAATGAGGTCGAGCATCTGCACCGAAGACACGTACTTCTGCGTGATCAGGGCCGTCTGGTTCGTGAGGGCGCCTGTATCGATGCCCGGATTCTTGCTGATGATCCAAGCCCTGAGTTTATCCTTGACCGTCGTGTCGCTCATAATTCTGGCTCTTCCTTCATGATTCCGGCGTCCATGAAAAACTTGATGCACTTGGCGGATGCGGCCTGCCTCAAAGCCTTTTGCTCAGCGGAATTCCAGGCTTCGTTCATCAGCTCGAATGAATCGCCGAAGCCCGCGTCCTTATAGGCTTCGGGATTGTAGTATTCCTTCCAGGTCGCCATCAGATAGGTGCGGAGATAGGAGCTGATGCCCTGCAGGACGTCCTCCGGCCACTGGGCCTGACCGGCTCTGAAGAGGTCGAGGACGAGCTCGCGGCCGAACGTGAGATGCCGCGCTTCATCCTGGTGATGGAGGAGGTTGATCTTGCGCGCTACGGGATGGAGCGATTCGTCCGCGGCCTGCTCGATATTGAAGTAGTCCGCGACCTCCTCGAAGATCACGACCTTGGCGAAAAAGAGGAAATCCTCCTCGCCTTGGGCGTAAGACCTCGGAAAGACGATCTTTTTGTCCTTATACACCTTGCCCGCGTAGTCGAGGCAAAAACGCCCGAAGAACTGCATGTGTTTGTTCTCTTCATCGAGGAAATGATGAATGTAGGGCAGGAGATGGTTCTGGCCCTTGGCGTAGAGGCGCTTATTCAAGCCTTCGACCAGCGGCTTCTCGCCGTTGATGTTGAGGCTGTAGAAGTTCACCGCTTCGTAGAAGCTGAGCTTCTTCAGCATCGTTTCGTCGAGAGTGGGGAAGATCGCGGTTCCCCTGAGGGTGAGGAAACGCGGCGAGGTGAACCAGGCTTCCTCGGGCTTCAGCTCACGCGGCCAGTCGATGGTGTCCACCGGAGCCTTATGGACTTTGGCCGAGACCTGACTGAGCTTCGTTGCGATATTCTTCAACGCCATGGCCTATACCCTTTCCAAAATCACGGCTTGCCAGTTGAGGCCGTAACCCGCCATGCAAAGGAGCAGCTTGTCTCCCGGGCGAAGCCTCTCATCCTGTTCGAGGGCCACGAGATTCACGATATTGTCCGAGGAGATGATGTGCCCGACCGTCGACAGGCTCGGCGCGTAGACCTTCTCAAAAGGCAGCCCGAGGATGCGCGAGAGGATCTGCCAGGCCTTCATGTTCGTGTTCTGCGGCACCACCCACGAGAGGGCGGAAGCCGGGATCCCGGCTTGGCTCAAGGCCATCTGGATGACCTTCCACGTGTAGTTGAAATAAGTGCCGACGGTCTCTTCGTCGTTGGCCCTGGCTAAGGCGCCGTTGGTCAGGGCCGCGGTCGCCAGGACTTTATAACCGCGGGGCTTACGCGAGAGGATGAAGGCCGAGGCCCCGTCCGCGATGAGGTTGAAGGCTTGTTCGTAGACCGCGCCTTCGGGAAAACGATCCGCGCTCACGCAGAGGATATCGCGGAGCTGAGGCTCCGCGAGGAAGAGGCCGCGTCCGACCCGGATCGAGCCGAGGACGCTCGTGCAGGCCTGCTGGTTCAGGCCGATGACCGAAGCCTGCTGGAGCTCGAAATGCGCCTGCAGGTGCGAAACGGGATAATCCAGGAGATGCTTGACGTCGCGCGTGGCCTGGAAATCCTCCCAGCGACCGAGATTGCCGTTCAGAGTGAGGCAGGTGGAGTAGAGAATCGTGTCGACCTCGATCAGGCGAGCCCTGATCGGTTCGACCGCGCGCACCGCGAGGTCGTAAGCGCTCGTCTCCGGCGAGGCCATCCAGTGCTGCTGGAAACCGGCGTCGTAGAAGGCTTGTTCGTCGGTAAGCGTGCGCCCCGCCCGCACGCTCTCGGCGACGGAGACCCGAAGATCACCCAAAGCATAACTCGGAAAGTCGAGATAGACCGCGCTCATGGCATTCAACTCTCAAAACTTAGGGAAGAAGCGGCCGGTCTTCTTCATGTATTCCTGGTATTCCGCGCCGAATTCCGAAGCCGACAGACGAGCCTCCTCCCGCTTCGCGGTCACCTGCTTCGCGATGAAGCCATAGACCAGCATGGCGATCGTGGCGATCGAAGGCGCGATGCAGACCGCCGCGACGAGCGAGATCAGGAAACTCGTATAGAACGGGTGACGAATGTACTTGTAAGCGCCGTAGGTCACGATCGAACGGGGCGCGTCGTTCTCCTGATGCCAAAGCGCCAAGGGAATGCGGTGCGTGCCGAGAGTCATGGTCTGCAGGCCCACCGAGCAGGCGAAGAGGATAGCGCCGATCCCCTGCAGGACGAGGGAAAGGGTCGAATCATAGGGCACGAGCACCGGGTTATAACCCAGGTAAGCCAGGAGGCAGGCCAGCGCGCTCAAAAAATAGGGACCGCCCGTGAGGAACCACTTGAGGTTGAAAGTCCCGTCCTGCCGGAAGAAGATCTTCGGCAGCGAACCGATCAAGAGGAAGCAGAACAGGGCGATGACCAACGATGTAGATTGCAAAGCCGACTCCTTTTTTCAGGCTGATGCTCAGTAGTAGTCCCGGACCTGCAGCCGCTTCTGCAGTTCGCCTATCTTCACTTTGCCCGTCGAGGTCCGGGGCAGCGCGGTGACGAGGAGCACTTTCTTCGGATGCTTGTAATCCGCCGTCTGCGCGAGGTGGCGACGCATCTCATCCATGATCTCGGCTCGTATCGCCTCGTTATCGCCATCGAGCTTTTCGATCAGGTAGGGCGTGGGAACGGCGACCAGGACCGGTTCTTCCCACTCCTGCGACTTGATCGAAGTCACGCAGAACTCAACCGCGCTGCTGAGGCCGCTCAGCTCGAGCTCGACTTCTTCCGGGAAGATCTTCTTCCCGCCGCCGAGGACGATCAGGTTCCGCGAACGGCCCGTGATGAAGAGAAAGCCGTCGCGGTCCAAGTAGCCCTTGTCGCCCGTATGCAGCCAGCCCTCCTGGTCGATCATGGAATGCGAAGTCTCGCTATCGTTCCAGTAACCGAGCATGACCTGAGGGCCGCGCACGAGTATCTCGCCGATGCCGTCCTCGTCGGGCTCAAGGACTCTCAGCTCGGTTCCGCTCAGCGGTTTGCCGCAGGACGCGGGTTTATTATCGTCGATCGAGTTCGCACTCACGACCGGCGCGGCTTCCGAAAGCCCGTAACCCTGATAGACCGGGATGCCGATGAGTTCGAAGAACTCGCTGACGCTAGACGGCAGCGCGGCGCCGCCCGACGTGAAATCCCTTAGATGGCCTCCGAGCTTGGCCCGAAAAGGCAGGACGCGAGCGCGCCAGAGGAGAGGCATGCGTTTCGCGACGGACATGAGGGATTTCAGCGAGAGCCTCTCCATCATGCCCAGCTGCTCGATCTGCAGTTCGATGCTGCGTTTTAAGGCCTTGAAGAAGATAGGGACGCCGATCATGCGAGTGATGCGCTGCTCGCCGAGCGCGGCGACGATCTCATGCGGCATCAAAGTATTCGCATAATGCACCGTGCAGCAAAGATAGAGCGGAGCGAGCGTTCCCGCCGACAATTCGAAGAGGTGGTTGATCGGCAGGATGGAAAGCACCCGGTCGTCGCCGCGCAGGCTCACGCGCGCCGCGTTCTCGTGCGCTTGATAAAGCAGGTTGCGGCCCGAGATCATGATGATGCGGCTGACGCCCGTCGTACCGGAGCCGAACACGTTGAGGAAGGGACGATCGAGATCGAATTCCAAAGGATCCTGATTCTGCGGCTGAAGATCGCCCCGGGCGACGGCCTGGACGAAATCCTCGAGGCAAAGATGGGTGCCGTGCGGGAGAATCGCCTCGGACCTCTGCTCATGCCTGCGGCTCGTCACGAGCATATCGATCGCGCTGCGGCGGATCATGAGGTTGAGCTCGAGGTCTTTCAGCTGCGGATCCAGCGCTACGACTTCCGCGCCGCCTAAAAAAGCGCCCAGCAGGAGGATGGGCCACTCGGGACGCGATTCGGCAAGGAGCGCGACGCGAGGCCGGCGAAGGCCGCGTGAGCGAAGGTCCTGGGCGATGCCTTGCGCGACATCGATGATGCGCCCGTAGGTGAAGGTCTGCAGCTCCCCCTTCTCGCGTATCGAGAGGGCGACCTTGTCCTGATGCGCCAGCCAACGTTTGAAAAGCGGCCTGATGTGATCGTCGCAAGGCCCCGACGGTCTTTCCGGGAGTAAGATCTTGAGGGGATTGCGCGCCGTTTTCATAGAAAGAGTCCTCTGGTCGTTGCCCGCTTGTCGGAAGAAAGCGGATCTTCTATTAATTTAAGAGAAAAATGTATGAATTTTTACTTATGCCCAAACCATCGCCGACGAGCCGCGATAGGAAATGCGCTGCGTTTTCTATAAGATAGAGGGCACATGGAGACAGACATTGCGCATCCCGGGCCATACTCATCCTTTCGTCAATCTTTACCTCGCAGCGGCGCAGGCTAACGGTCAGCGTCCCGCTATCGAATGGGCCGACCGATCGGTGACGTACGGCGAGCTCCTGGAGACCTCCTTACGCATCGCCGCATTCTTACGCTCCGAAGCAAATGAAGAGCCCGCGGTCGGTGTATTCGCCACGCGGAGCCTCATGTCATATGCCGGTGCTTTGGGAATCATGCTAGCGGGGAAAGCTTACGTGCCGCTGAATACGGATTTTCCCGAGGAACGGCTGCACAGGATTGTGGCACGCTCTGGCATCGCGACTGTTTTGATGGGCGGCGAAACGATCCTGCAACTTTCGAAGATGAATTCTTGTTCGCCCCTCAAACGTTTTTTATTCCTCGATGAGCACGAATCATCTGACTTTGTCTCAGCAACGGCTTTTCCCATCTTCCATAGCCGTTTCTTTACGCCGCTTAGCAGCAGCGCGATAAGGTCTGACCCCGACAGCAATGCCTACATCCTCTTCACTTCAGGTAGCACCGGTGAACCGAAAGGCATCGCCATCAAACACTGCAATTTGAATGCCTACCTGGAGTGGGCGCTCGCGACTTTTCCCCTGGCGCCAGAAGACCGTTGTTCGCAGACCTTTGAAATGAGCTTCGATCTGAGCATTCACGACCTCTTGGTAACTTTTTGCCAAGGCGCGACGCTGATTGTTCCTGCTGCGGGAGATCTGCTTTTCCCGGCTCACTATCTGAAGAAACGCGGCATTACATCGTGGTTCAGCGTCCCGGCTATGGCGATGCAGATGAAGCAGATGGGGCAACTCAAATCCGGTGCCTTCCCGACGCTGAAATACTCGCTGTTTTGTGGGGAAGCCCTGCCGCGGACGACTGCGGACGCATGGGAACTCGCGGCTCCGCATTCACGGTGCTTCAACCTCTACGGCCCTACGGAAGCGACCATCGCGGCAACCTTTCATGAATGGACCGGAGCGCAGCAGGGCGCGGCCAGCGTCGTGCCGATCGGAAAAGCGTTTCCAGCTATGAAAGCCGAGGTGTTCGATCCACGATCGGAAACGCCGCTGCAGAGCGGGGAAGGCGAGCTCTGGCTCGCGGGGCCGCAGCTCGCGGAGGGTTATCTCAACGCTCCCGAGCTCACGCGGAAGGCCTTCGTCACGCATGCGGGAGAAAGATGGTACCGCACGGGCGATCTCGCCGCGAAAGACGCGAGAGGCGACCTGCACTTCATAGGCCGCATCGATCATCAGGTGAAGCGATACGGCTATCGCATAGAATTGGGCGAAATCGAAGCGACGCTTCGGCGGCATTCCGCGGTCGAGGTTTGGGTCGTCCTGCTTATCAAAGAGGGGCCGGACGAGAATCTGGTGGCGGTCGCGGAGACGACGCAGGCACCCGCTTTCATGCCTCTGCTCGAAGCCTGCCGCACGGCGCTGCCGTCCTACATGGTTCCGACCGAAATTCGGGCGATGGCCAAGATCCCTTTGAACAGTAACGGGAAAATCGATAGAAAAGCCCTAGCGCAACTCCTGACCACCAGCAAGGAACCCAAGGCATGACCGCTGCGATAGAAGCGAAGGATCTCTGGAAAAGCTTTCAACTGGGGGACACTCGCGTCGATGCCTTGCGCGGGCTGAATCTCACCCTGAAGGAAGGCGAGCTCGCGGCTTTGGTCGGAGCCTCCGGCTCGGGGAAAAGCACCTTGCTCAACCTGCTCGGGGCGCTCGATGCGCCTGACCGCGGCACGATCGAGATCAAAGGCAAGGCTATCCACGGCATGTCGGGCGACGAACTCGGCAAACTGCGGAACAGGCACATCGGATTCGTCTTCCAGGCCTTTCATCTGATCCCGGTGTTGAAAGTGCGGGACAACGTCGAACTCCCTCTCCAGCTCTTCGATGAGCTCTCCAAGCAGGAGAGAAGGCTCAAGGCCGAGGCGGCCCTCGCCAGAGTCGGGCTCGCCGACTTCGCTGATTCGATGCCGACGCGGCTTTCCGGAGGCCAGAGGCAGCGCGTGGCCATCGCTCGGGCGCTGGTTACGGAGCCGGATCTGATTCTCGCCGACGAACCGACCGCGAACCTCGATTCCAAGACGGCTCACGCCATCATCGATCTCCTGCAGGAACTCAACACGCAGCAGAAGGCGAGCTTCCTCATCTCCAGCCACGACGAGAAACTGATCGGCCGCGTCTCGCAGGTCTTTCACATCCAAGACGGGCAGATCGTATGAGGAAGCTGGGGTGGCTCCTTCGCCTTTCCGCTCTCAACCTTTTGCGCAACGGTCGCCGCAACCTCATCACCGGCATCGCCCTCACCAGTTCGTTCGCGGGCATCCTGCTTTTTACCGGCTATGTGGTGTGGGTGGAGAAGTACCTGCGTGCGAACACCGTTTTCCTCAACCAGACCGGACACTTGCTGATCGCGCGGGAAGACGGTTATCAAAAGCAGATGGCTCGGCCTAAGGAAGCCCTGCTCAAAAAAGAGGAGCAGCAGGCTCTCCGCGGGATCATCGATCGAACGCCCGGCCTTCTCCGAGTGGGGGAAGGGCTGCAAAGCCTGATCGTCACCGTCAAGGATTGCCAGAACAAAGGCGTGCTGGCCATCGGCCGCGATCCGGCGATAGACGCGATGAACCTCACTCAACCCGATGTCCAGCGATGGAGCTCGGAGCTGATTCAGCGGGATCTGGTCCCGGCGCTCGAGAGATTCAGGGCCCGCACCCAGAACGAGGCGGCGGTCTTCCCTTCGCCCATCATGGATCGATTTCTTCGCGGGCAAAAAGCCCTCGATATCCCCGGTTGCGCAGCGGGGCGGCCCGAAGAGCTCCAGCTGCTGGTCCGATCAAGGCAAGGCGGGGTGAACGCGGTCGACGCGGAAATGCTCGGAGTCCAAAGCACGGGCCTCGCCATACTCGATGAACACGCGATCTACATGCCCACGGCGGACCTGCAGAAACTCCTGGATACCGATGCCATAGGTTATTATTCGGTCTATCTCAAGTCCCTCTTGGATCTGCCATCCGCCTGGATCTATCTCCATAAGGCGTTG
>JASLCY010000354.1 GCA_030151925.1 Oligoflexus sp. | reverse complement strand
GAACGCGAGCAATACCGGCGATACGGTCGATCCCCAGCTGAAGAGCGGGCAAGAGTCCTTCGCTCACCAGGCTGTCGGCGTCCTGACGTTTCTGAAGAATTAAGATGCGACGGTTTTTGAATCAGCTTAAGGCCGGGCGCTTGATCCATCGATCAAGGTTCGCGAGCACATGATTCGCGCGGGTCAGCGTCTCGTCGCTGATGCCGAAGCTGCGTTTGGTCTCGACATCCCTGTCCATGAGGTTGGTGATCTTCTCGAGTTCGATGATCCTCTTCATCGGCAGGCGATTCAGATAATAGATCGCGTTCGAGGGCACCGGCCAGTCGCTGCCGTAAAGCGTGCGGCTCATGATGAGCTCATCGTGGGCGAGGCGGGGCAGATGGGCGAAACGCGAGGGATTGCAAAGCCCCGAGTTATCCACATAGAGGTGTGGATATTTGCGAAGAAGCTCATGAAGTCGGGGAGTTTGATCCTCTTCCCTGGTGCCGAGCACCTTCGTCACCGAATGTGCGCAAATGACCGGGACGCCGTAGGATAGGGGGAGTTCGATCCTATCGATCTTCGCATACTCCGGGGAAAGCTCGGCGAAGGTCCTCTCGCCGCCCATATGCACGAGCAGGGGAATCCGAACCTCCGCGAGCCGTTTGTAGAAGGCATGCAGCTGCGAAGAGCCGGGATCGATATCCTGGGAGGCGGGAAGCCACTTGATGAGCACCGCGCCCTCACGGATGCAGTATTCGAGCTTCTCCAGCGCGTCCTCGGCAAAAGGGTTGATGCTCGGCCCCGGCAGCAGGTTCGTATACTTATGGCAAACGCGGAACACCCATTCCGGAGGAACATACATCTGCGTATGCTCATGCCTGGCTTTACCGGTGCAATGATCGAAGACCTGGTCGAAACCCAAGACCACGCCGTAGTCGAGGCCGCTCTCCTCGACGAGATCCGCTATCCTCTGGGCCCACATCTGATCGAGGTCTTGCTCCATGCGTTCGGGCGAGATGCCCTGGATCCTCTGTATCGCCCGGAACGTCAGGCGCTTTTGAAACTTCGGTGCGATCCAGCAACCTGAATCACAACATCCCGAACCCGTAAGATGAATATGGATGTCGATCTTCGGCTCAATGTTCATGGCAGATCCACGATGTGATGGCTTTGACGGTCGAATCCACCAAGGGTAGCAGAAAGTGATTCGACCTGTCGACGCGAAGGATGGCCAGGCGCGGGTTGGCCCTTCGCCACCGCTCGCGATCCGACGAAGGCGTAAGATGATCGTTGTCGCCGAAGACGACTAAGCAGTTCTGGCCCAATTTTGCCGCATGATCCGCGGCATCAAACTGAGAAAGGATCTCATCCACCACCTGCACATAATCGCTCGAAGGTCTGTTTCTCAATCGTAAAGGAAACGATCTTCGCCTGAAAGGCCCCACCGCCGGCACCGTGTGGCGCCAGCCGACCGCTCGCCACTGCCGATAAAAAGCTGCGGTAAAAATCGAGAGAAGTTCGCTGATGCCGAAACGAAGCCCGAGATAAGGTTTGACCTTGGAGGGCAGGGCCATGAGCACGACTCTGTTCGCTGGAATCACTTCTTTGACGACCGCATCCATGAGGAGCGAAGCGCCGAGGCTGTAACCGACGGCCGTCAACGGCTGGGAGAATAGGCCCTGCGACGCCAGATATCGCCTCAGGTCGTCCGCGCTGTTCCAAAAATCGTCCGCGCTGAGCTCGGTGCTGCTGGTCGCTCCGTGGCCGTCGAGGTCGAAAGTGAGGATCGATTGCCCGGCGCCTAACAAAGCGGTGATGACGGGCTCCCAGCAAAACGCCCTGTCATTGCCCGTGCCGTGGAACAGCAAAGTGAGGCCTCTCGAGGCTTTGGCGCTGAAAAGCACGAGGGAAACCTCACCGCCCGTGCTGCGCTCATAGGAGTCCTCGCGATACGAGTGCCCGCCGCTCAGCAGAGATTTTAACCAATCCGAAGCAAAGCCTTGAGGCCCGCATCGCCTAGGGATATTTTGCATGCCTCAAAAACTCCTAAGCAATTCATTTGGTTGACTAGTCCTAGGATCCTAGCTAGCCTCATTATATTCCCAAAGCGCGAGGCCTATCACGATGAATCGATGCACGAGCGAGTTGCTGGAGTCTTTTCTTGCTGATTACGGCTGGGTCTTCCATCGTGAAGGCGAAGGCCGCTGGCGCACGGGATTCCTCGGCGCGGAGCAGAGCTTCCCTCTCTCGATCATCCTCACCGAGACCTGGATCACCTTCGTGATCCAACCCTTCGTGAGCCTCGCGGTGGATTGGGAAAGCTGGCCCGAGATCTCGCGGCTCCTCCTCGAGCTCAACGCTCGTTCGACCCTGGCTAAATTCGCAATCAGCCCCGAAGGCAAAATCGAGCTGAGCATCGAGGTCCTCACGCGGGGATTCGATGCCGAATCGCTTTCCCTCACCCTCGGTCTTTTGGGGCACTACGCGGACGCCTCGTACGATGAGATCCTGAGCGGCCTCGATCTCATCGGCTACAAGTATACGGAAAGCCTCAATCTTTTGACCTGATTTGCCAAAGCGACCAAACCCTCCTTAGGTGACTTCCGTAAATGTCAGCCCGCGCTGACCGATAACCCTACAGCAGAAAACCTTTTGACAAGGCTGTTCATGTCAGCGCAATCGCCTATTCAAAAAATCGGGCCTTACGTGGTGGAGTACGAGGTCGGAGCCGGCGGGCTCGGCCGTGTTTTCCGCGCGAAGGATCCCGTGACGGGCAAAGTCGTGGCCGTGAAGATCCTGCACGATAAATACCAGGAGAGCCGTAAGTTCCTCGGCATCTTCCATCGCGAGCTCCTGACGGTGGCTCGCCTCAAGCACAAGCATATCGTCGGTTTCGTCGACGCGAGCTTCGACCCTCCGAACTGCTACATCGTCTCGGAGTTCGTCGACGGCTGGTCCCTCTATAAACTCATGAGGCACTTCGGGCGGATTCCGCCGTTGGTCGCCCTTTGCATCGCTATCG
>JASLCY010000349.1 GCA_030151925.1 Oligoflexus sp. | reverse complement strand
GGGGCGCGATGCAAAATCCGTGCAAAAACCTCGGAAATTACGCTTGAAACGCGTGAACATCGCTATTGGAGAGTGTTTGCGGGCCTAGACGATCTTCGCGGCCAAAAGATCATGCATCCGGATCAAACCGACTATGTGCTGCTGCTGATCCCTGACGAAAAGCGAGGTTATACGCATCTGCTCCATCATCTTGACAGCATCGAGCGCTAAACGATCGTTTTCTATCGTCTTCGGATTTTTCGTCATGATCTCTTTCGCGCGGAGTTTAAAAATGCCCTCGCGCGCCGACTTAATCGCACGACGCAGATCGCCGTCGGTAATCGCACCGATGAGTTTATCCTGCGCATCATAAACGCCGGCGATACCGTAGTTATGCGTGGTGATGACTTCGAGCACGCGGTTGAAGTCGTCATTCTCGTGGATCGCGATCAGATCGGTCTTCATGTGCTCGCTGACGAGCGAGAGCTGGCGGCCGAGGCTGCCGTCGGGATGATACTGCGCGAAGTCGGATTTTTCGAATCCGCGCGCGCGCATGATGGCGATCGCCAGGGCATCGCCGAGGCCCATGGCCACGACCGTGGAGGTGGTCGGCGCGAGATTCAGGGGACAGGCTTCGCGTTCCACGCTGCCGTCGAGGACGACGCTGGCCATCCGAGCGAGTGAAGACTCCAGCTTACCGGTGATCGCGATCACCGGGATGCTTCTGCGGTTGGCGAATTTCACGACTTCGAGCGTCTCGCGGGTCTCTCCTCCGAACGCGAGGGCGAGCACCACATCGTGATTCTGGATCATGCCGAGGTCGCCGTGCAGGGCTTCGGACGGATGAAGGAAAAAAGCGGCCGTCCCCGTGCTCGCGAGGGTGGCCGCGAGCTTGCGTCCCACGTGCCCGGATTTGCCGAGGCCCGTGACCACGACTTTGCCCTTCGAGCTGAGGATGGTGGAGACGGCCTCCTTGAAGCCCGGCCCCAGGGCCTTGGCGGTGGCGAGGAGCGAAAGGCCTTCCGCCTCGAGGACGTCGCGCGCCCAGGGGATGTACTGATCGCTCATCGCTGGCTTCTTTCGCGAGCGGCGCCCACAAAATCTTTGAAGAGCGGATGCGGCTGCATCGGTTTGCTCTTGAGCTCAGGGTGGAACTGCCCGCCGAGGAACCAGGGGTGATCCTTGATCTCGATGACTTCGACGAGCGTGCCGTCGGGCGAGAGGCCGGAGAAGAGCATGCCCTTGTCCTCGAAGCGCTCGCGATAGGCGTTATTGAATTCATAACGGTGGCGATGGCGTTCGGAGATGAGGTCCGCGCCGTAGGCCGCGCGCGCTTTGGAGCCCGGCAGGAGCTGGCAGGGATAGGCGCCGAGGCGCATCGTCCCGCCGAGGTCCCGGTATTTCTTCTGATCTTCCATGAGATGGATGATCTGATCGGGGCTTTGCGCATTGAATTCCTGGCTGTCCGCTTCTTTAAGCCCCAGCACGTTGCGGGCGAACTCGATCGCCGCGAGCTGCATGCCCAGGCAGATGCCGAAGAACGGGATCTTGTTTTCCCTGAGATAACGGATGGCTGCGATCTTGCCTTCGACCCCGCGGTTGCCGAAGCCGCCGGGGACGATGACCCCATCGAGACCCGCGAGCTGCTCGCCGACGTTTTCCGCCGTGAGGTTCGCCGCATCGAAATACACGGGATCGATCGCGACCTGATGGGCGATGCCCGCGTGGATCAAGGATTCGTTGATCGATTTATAGGAGTCGATCACGTCCACGTACTTGCCGACGATGCCGATGCGGACGCGGCCTTTCGGATGGTCGAGGGCTTCCTGGATGCGTTGCCATTCCTGGAGTTCAGGATTCCTGGTCCAGATGTTCAGGCTATCGACCACGATCTGGTCGAGACCCTGCGAGTGAAGATAGAGCGGCACCTTGTAGATCGTATCGAGGTCGCAGCAATCGATCACGCGCTCGGGTTTCACGTTGCAGAAAAGACCAATTTTTTCCCTGAGTTCTGGGGGAACGGGCCGATCCGCGCGGCAGACGAGGATATCGGGTTGGATACCGATCTGGCGAAGATCTTTCACCGAATGCTGCGTGGGTTTGGTCTTCAGCTCATGGGCGGCGTTGATGTAGGGCACGAGCGTGAGGTGCATGTAGAGGACGTTTTCGTCCCCCAGGTCGTAACGCACCTGACGAATGGCTTCGAGGAAGGGGAGGCTTTCGATATCGCCCACGGTGCCGCCGATCTCGATGATGGCGACGTCGCTCCCGTCGGAGCTCGCGTAGATGTTTTCTTTGATCTGATCCGTCACGTGCGGGATGACCTGGACGGTGCCGCCCAAATAATCACCACGGCGCTCCTTGCTCAGGACTTTGTCGTAGACCTGACCTGTGGAAAAACTGTTCAAACGGGTCAGGGTCGCTGAGGTGAAGCGCTCGTAATGCCCGATGTCGAGGTCGGTTTCCGCGCCGTCGTCGGTAACGAAGACCTCTCCATGCTGGAAAGGACTCATCGTTCCAGGGTCGACATTAAGATAGGGATCGACCTTGGTCAGGCTCACCCGCAGGCCGCGGCCTTCCAGAAGGGAGCCTAAGCTCGCAGCCACGATACCTTTGCCGAGTGAAGACACGACCCCGCCGGTAACAAAAATGTATTTCGTGCGATGACGTTTTCTCATCAAATCTCTCATATTTAGCAAGGGTATTGGGTGGTTACGATCAATGATGACATTGAATTTCAGACGGGAGTTTATGCTACCTAAGACCTCCCATGGGGTCAAGAAGCTTCGGGTCACAGGGCAAACTTCGCCGAGGGACCATCTTTATGGGTCAAAATGATCTTGTTAGAATAGAGGAGAGTTGTCCCTAACGCCCTTTATCCCGAGACGAACCCGCGATGTCGAAATCCTTGACCATCGCAGTCGGCCTGAGCCTCACGCTCGTCGCCTGCAACAAACTCAAGCCGAACGCCATCCGTAGCGGATCGACCACCCCCGAGGTCGCCGCGATGTTGGATAAGGACTCCCTGCGTTTCACCCGCGCCGCGGACGGCCGCAGCGGGATCCTGACCTTCGACCTCAAAGACCAGCACAACTGCCGAATCGAATATGCCGCCGACGATCCGAGCGGCTCGCCGCAGCCCGCGTCCCCGCTGGCGATCGATTGCCCGAAGGATAAGCTCTCGCTCACGCAAAACATCAGCATTACGGGCCTTACCAAGGGTTTTCCCGTAACGTTCCATATCTACGTCTGGCCGAAGACCGTGACGCTGCTCTCGCATTTCGTGCAGGAGTTCCATGAGCCGACGGGTTACGTGGAAGGCACCGCGCAGAACCTCGTGATCGTTCGTTACCAGGCGCCGCGAGGCAGCGCTGAGATCTACGGCTACCGCTCCAGCGAGACCTTGTCGATCAAGGACCTGGGGTCGAAAATCGGCCTCGATACCGCCGTGACCTGCACTTTGAATCCCGGGCCGCAGGCGGTGACCTTCGAACGGGCCAAGTCGCAGGACGATCCGCAGAAGCGTCCCTTGTTCGGACTCTCCGACGTGAAAACCGATGGTTACGGCACCGCGGCCGCCAAGGTCCATCCCTTCTTCCCCACGCGGCTGCTCGCGTTCTACGATGCGACCAGCAAACTCGAGAACTGGAAATGGAGCTTCACCTGGGAGAATCAGCCCTACAGCTTCGACAGCAACCCTCCCGGCATGATGTCGGCGGTGGCGGTGGGCGACGGCAAGACCAGCGTGAACATGAATAACCGCAACCTCCAGGGCGCCCTGCCGGATTTCGATCTGACGACCGCCAGCTTCCAGATCGCTCCCAAGGTCCTCTACCCGGCGCCCGTCTCCCACTTCGAGCTCGATATAAAATCGCAGGACGCGGCCGCGACTCTGCTCACCTGCCGCTTTCCGATCGATAAGGGGAACCTCGTCGTCCCCAGCGAATACCTCGCGAAGCTTCCCCAAGGCAGCTACCTCGCGACCTTCAGCTTCGAGACCAATCAAATCCACTATCGCGACCAGGGAGGTTACCCGCCTTGGATCATCACGGCGCAAGACTGGGTCGAGTTTCGCCTGAATAAACGTTTATGAGGTATCCTTTGCGCACAAGTCATGGCCTCGGCCTCGCGGTGCTCCTCCTCGCTGCGACGTCCGGTGAAGCGGCCACCGTAAAGAAGATCAATGCGGTCAAGCACCTGGTGATCCTCGACCAGGGCACGAACGACGGTTTCGATAAAAAGAAGAAGGTCTGCTTCTTCGAGAACGAGCAGAGCAAGGATAAGCTTGCCTGCGGCAAGATCAAGGCGGCCAAGGGCAAGGCGAGCTCCGTCTTCGTCAAGAAAGACGAGGACCTCGCCAAGATCAAGGTCGGCATGTTCGCCGATATCGAGGCGATCAATAACAAGAACGTGAAGATCACGATCGACGAGAATGCCGATAAGCCGGTTGAGGAAGGGTATAAAGCTCCGATCTATGTCGGCCTCTTCGGGGGCTTCGCGATAGCCGCGCCGGTCTCCTACAACAACCTGGTCTATGAAACCCCGCTGGGAAAAGACACCGAGACGATGTGGAGCAAGGACACGCCCGTGAAGGCGACCAGCTTCGGCGCGGAGTTGGGCATCGGCCTCGGCCAGTTCACGCTCGCCCTCGGCGGCCGTTCGCGCAGCTTCGCCCCGAAGCGCGTGAGCTCCGATTACGCGGACAAGGATAACGATACGGTCTTCGAGGACTACACGGAATCCACCGGCACCGGCAAAGGCGTCGGCGGCTGGCTCGACTTCTACTTCGTCCACTGGGACTTCGACCTCGCGTCCTTCAACATGGCCCTCGGCGTGGACGTCGACAACTCCACGGTGAAGTTCCAGCTCGATAAACTCTCCGACACCGATAACACGACGACCCGCCTCTACGATGTGACATCGAAACTCAGCGTCTTCTCCCTGCGCGTGCCGCTCATTTTGGATTTTAAATTCGGCTCGGTCGGCTTTAGAATGGGAACGGTGATCTTCGCTCCCCTGAAGCAGAAGGAGCAGCTTACCGTCGTCCAGAGCGATCCCTTCACCGATCAGTACCTCAAAGGCAAGACGCCCGACGAGGATCTGAAGGAGAATCTCGATCACAAGGCGAAAGCCGGGGCGGAACTGACGTTTATGGGTTACTTCGCGTTCTGAGCCTATTTTTTATACAGAAAAACGTCGAGGCGAAAACTCAGGGAAGCGCTTTTCTGCGCCCTTGTTGCATAGATCGAGAGCGAGCTCCCGGCCGCACATCTCGGCGAGGTGCATACCGTTTTTGTAAAATCCCGTAAATATGTAGATTTTCCCCGCAAATGGGCCTGATTCCGCGTATCCCACGAGCGGCATGCGGTCCTTGCAGCGCAGGCGCACGCCGCGGCGCGTCCGCCAACCGTCCAAAGCCTTGAGGCCGAAGGCTGTCCTTCCAAACGTCAGCAATTCGTTTTGATCGTCTTCGAGGGAAGGCGGCTCAAAGCCTTGCCAGGAGCTTGATCCGAGGATCATGCGGCCGTGGGTGAGAGCGAGGGAGTGCGTGCCTTTTACGAGGATCTGGCTGCTTTCCTCGGGAGGGCGGCTGTTCCAGAGAGTCTGCCCGCCTATCGTGAAGAGGGGGATCGGCTTCAATCCCGCCAAGCGCCAGAGCTCTTCGGAGCCGGCGCCGCTGGCCAGGACCACGCGATCGAAGGCGCCGGGATACGGCTGGCCCTTCAGACTGAGGAGAATGCGGTCCTCGCGATCGGAGGAAAAGCCCTGGACGCGGTCCGCGACGAACAGAATCCCTCGATCGCGTAAATAGCCCTCCAAGGCGCTGAGCAGGCTCTCCGGCTCGAACCATCCGTCCGCGGGATAGAAGAGCTCTCCGAGCGGCTGAGACGCTCTCTCGGGGAATGAGGCGGGGAAGGGGACGAGGGATGTGCGGTGGCAGCCCCAGAACTTATGCCGATAGATCCTCGAGACCGTGGCTTGGAAATCATCGGGCGTCCAAAAAGGCTCTTTCACGCCCTGGAAAATTCGCGGCAGCGTCCGGCCCGACTCCCGTTCAAAACGATCGAGGAACTCCTTCATCTCCTGCAGCGATAACAGCTTCGCGCGAAACAGCGGCGAGTTCCAAAAGATCATGCCCTTGTTGCAAAGGACGCCCTGGGCGGCCCGCGAAGCCGCCTCCTCCGAACGGCCGAAGACGACCGGGCGAAAGCCCTCGCGCTCCAGGGCGTAAGCAGCCATAAGGCCAGCGATTCCGCGACCTAGGATAGCGACCGACAAAGCCTCAGGTGAGCTCATCGAGCAGGCCGAACACCGCGCGCCGCACGGCTGTGATGTGAGGGTTCACGCGGCCGCTGATCACGCGGTTGCTGAGGAAGATCGCATAGCGGTTGAAATCGGGATCTATCCAAAAGGCCGTCCCGGTAAAACCGAGATGCCCGAGGCCGCGGCCGCCCGCGAAGAGCGCCGCGCTCGTGCCGTTGCCGCGCCGCATCCCAAGCAGGCCCTCGAAAGTGTGAAGGGCCAACTCGTTCACGTTAGCCGCGAGATACCGCTCTCCTTCGATCGAAGAGGCGAGCGTCCTGAGGTATTGCCCGAGGGCTTCGCCGCTGCCGAAGAGCCCCGCATGCCCGGCCGCGCCGCCGAGCGCGGCGGCGTTCTCATCGTGGACTTCGCCGCGCAAAAGCCGGCCGCGCAGAGCGCAATGCGCGGACGCGACGATCCACTGATCGCCCTGCAGCTGATGGCTATAACCCAGATGTTTGGGGCTGAGGCCCAGGGACGCTATGAAATCCGACCAAAGTTTAGACAAACTCTGGCCCGTCGCTCCCTCCAAAGCATAACCGAGCAGGATATAACCGACGTCCGAATACACGTCGGCCTTCTCGCCCAGAGGGATGCCGCGTTTAAAGACTTCCGGGATCAGGGGATTCAGGACCAGAGGGCTCGGCCGCGTATGTTCGTCGAGCCGGCCCATCCAAAAGTTGCGCCATGCCGGAAGCCCGGAACGATGGCTCAAAAGCTCAGCCGGCGTGAGATTCATGAGTTCGGAGGAAAAGGCTTTCTGCCAGCCGCTCGTTCCCCAGCGGCTGATGGGATCCTGCAGCGAAAGCTGCTGCGACGAGACGTAGTGATGCACCAAAGGGCCGGTGACCAGGGCTTTGGTAAGGCTCGCGAGATCAAAGACCGCCCGGCCGTTGCCGAAGCTGTAGCTCGGCCTATCGGCGGCCAGCGAACCCGCCTCGACGTAGAAATCGGTGAAAAACTCGGCTTTTTGCTCGAGTTTCAGCCGCTCTTCCAGCTCTTCACGAGGTGACATCGAGGGCTTCCTTCAGCGACTGATTCACCAGGGCCGGGTTGAAGCGGCCCTGAGAGACTTTCAGGACCTGGCCCACGAGGAAAGCGAACACCTTGGGTTTACCCGAGCGGTGCTGCGCGACCTGGTCCGGGAACTGCGCGAGGATATCGGCGACGACCGCGTTGATCTCACTGGTATCGGTGATCTGCACGAGGCCCTTCGCCTTGATGATGGCGCCCGCCGCTTGTCCCGAGGCCAGCATCTCCTCAAAGACCGTTTTGGCGATTTTGCCGGAGATCGTCCCTTCGCCAAGGGCTCTGAGGAGTTCCGCGAAAGCCTCGGCGCTTAAGAGAGGCTGGGACCAGCTGCTCCCGCGCGCATTGAATTCGCGCATGAACTCGGTGTTGATCCAGTTCGCGACGATCTTGGGCGCGACCTTGCCGTCCACCCGCCTCACGACCTCCTCGAAATAGGCGGCGAGCTCGAGCTCATCCGTCAGCTGCAGCGCATCGCCGTCCGAGATCTGGAATTCCTCGACAAAGCGCTTTTTCTTCGCGTCGGGAAGCTCGGGGATCAAGAGCTTCATGGCGTTGATGCGATCGGATGAAAGCAGCAGCGGCCCGAGGTCGGGCTCGGGGAAGTAGCGGTAGTCGGGCGCATCCTCCTTGCTTCGCATCATCTGCGTGCGGCCGGTGGCGGCATCGAAGAGCAGCGTAGCCTGGGTGATCGCCTCGCCGGCATCGAGCATATCCGCCTGCCGGACGATCTCGTAGGCGATCGCCTTTTCCACGTTGCGGAACGAGTTCACGTTCTTGATCTCGGTGCGCGTCCCAAGCTTATGGCTGCCGCGGGGTCTGAGGGAGATGTTCACGTCGCAGCGGAACGAGCCCTCTTCCATGTTGCCGTCGGAAATCCCGAGGTAACGCACGATGGCCCGCAATCTGCGCAGATAATCGACCGCTTCTTCGGGGCTGTGGAGCTCAGGCGCCGAAACGATTTCGAGCAGGGGAACGCCGGCCCGGTTGAGGTCCACGTAACTCGCGTTGTCGCCGTGGATGTTCTTGCCGGCGTCCTCTTCCATATGAATCCGCTGGATCGTGATCGTGCGGCCGTTGTCGAGCGTGAGCGCTCCGTCCTCGCAGTAGGGAAGATCGTATTGGGTAAGCTGGTAACCCTTGGGAAGATCAGGATAAAAATACTGTTTCCGAGCGAACACGCTGCGCTCGCGAATGCGGGCGCCGACCGCCAGGGCCATGCGGATCGCATAATCCACGGCGGTGTGGTTGATCACGGGCAGGACGCCGGGCAGCCCAAGGCATACCGGGCAGGTATTCTGATTCGGCAAAGCCCCGAACTCGGTTTTACAGCCGCAAAAGAGTTTGCTCACCGTCTGCAACTGACAGTGCACCTCGAGGCCGATAACCGGCTCGTAACGGGCCAGGAGGCCCTTAAAACCTGGGTCGCTCGCGCCAGGGTTTAGACTGCTCATAATGGTAAACGCTCCTGAGTAGCTCGCCTTCGTGATGACTTGGTCCCATGAGCTGCAGGCCGATGGGCAAACCTTTGGAATCGAGGCCTATGGGCTGCGAGAGGGCTGGGATGCCGACCAGGTTCGCAGCGATGGTATAGATATCCATAAGATACATCGAAAGAGAATCCTGGGATTTTTGCCCCAGGGCAAAGGCCGTCGTCGGCGAGGTCGGCATCGCGATCATATCGATGCCGGCGGCGAACGCCGCTTCGAAATCGCGGCGGATCAGTTCCCGCACGCGGTTGGCCTTCGCATAATATGCATCGTAGTAACCCGACGAGAGCACGTAGGTGCCGAGCATGATGCGTTGCTTCACCTCGCGCCCGAAACCTTCGCTGCGCGACTGCGCATAGAGGTCTTTCAGGCTCTGGCCGGCCTTTTGCGTGCGGACGCCGTAGCGGATGCCATCAAAACGCGCGAGGTTCGAGGAGGCCTCGGCGGTCGCGAGGATGTAATAGGCCGGTATGCTATGGCGAAGATGAGGTAAATCGATCTCTTTGAGAGTCGCGCCAAGGTCTTTATAGTGATCGAGGCTTTGATAGAAGGCGCTGCGCACGTCCTCGTCGAGGCCTTCCTCGAGCAGGGCTTTCGAAATGCCGATCGTCACCTTGCCGAGCGGCTGTTTCAGGCCGGCGAGGGTCGAAGGCACATGCTCGGTCGCGACCGAAGTCGCATCCAGGGGATCCTGCCCCCGCAGCACATCGAAGGTGAGGGCGAGATCGCTCGCCGAGCGGCCCAGAGGACCAATCTGATCGAATGAAGAGGCGTAGGCGACAAGTCCATAGCGGCTTACAGCGCCATAGGTCGGTTTCAGGCCGAGGACGCCGCAGAAACTCGCCGGCTGACGCACGGAGCCGCCCGTATCGCTGCCGAGGGCCAGAGCGGCCATTCCCGCCGCGACAGCGGCCGCGGAGCCGCCGGAGGAGCCGCCGGAGACGTGCTGGCGATTCCAGGGGTTACGGACCGGTCCATAGGCCGAGTTCTCGTTCGAGGAGCCCATCCCGAATTCGTCCATATTCGTACGGCCGAGGAGGATGGCGCCCGCCTCTTTGAGTTTACGGATAGCGGTCGCGTCATAAGCCGCGCGGTGATTGCTCAGGAACCTCGAGCCGCAGCTGACGATCGCTCCTTCCACCATGATGTTGTCTTTGATGGCGATCGGGACGCCCGCGAGGGGCAAGGCTTTGCCGGCATGCCGCGCGGCTTCGATATAATCGAGCTGCCGTTCGGTGCTGCGCAAGACCCCGTCTTTGTCCCAGTCGATATGCGTATTGAGATCGCGGTAGAGATCTTCCGTCCGCTGCAGGAAAGTGGAGACAACGTCCGAGGCCTTGAGGCTGCCTTCATTGACCGCTTGCGCTAGGGAGGTGGCGCTGGAGGAGATAGGATCTATTGCGGACATTGTCTTTCATGTTCCCTTGGAAAACCCCAGCTATTCGATGATGCGCGGCACTTGGAAGGCCGTGCCCACCACTCTGGGGGCGCTTTGGAGTACTTTGTCGATAACCTGCGAAGGCGTCGCGAGGTCCTCGCGCTCGGGAGTCGGGCGGCCCGCGGTGTCGGCTCGCCAATCGCCCGGCAATTGATCCGAAGCCTCTTGGATCTGCTGCATGTAGCCCAGCACCTGGCTGAGCTGCTGCTGATAATAAGAGACTTCGTCTTCGCCGAGTTGGATGTGAGCGAGTCGCGCGACTTTTTCCACTGTTTCCCGAGCTATCGCCATAGACTTACTCGTCTCCGCCTTCGTTGTCATCCGTTTCTTCTAATTCAGGCTCCGCCTCTTCTTCAGGGACTTCGCTCACGCTCTGGACGGCTTGCATGTTCTCAGCGCCTTCCGCTCCGATCTCTTCGCCTTCGAGGCGCTGGATGCGGGCGAGGCTGATGATCTTCTCGCCGGGTTCGACGTTCATCAGGCGAACGCCTTGCGTGAGGCGGCCGATGACGCCCACTTCAGCCACGGTGAAGCGCATCACTTTCCCGCCTGAAGTCATAACCATAAGGTGGTCGTCCTCCGCAACCTGGAGAATACCCACGACGGGACCGTTACGTTCGGTGACCTTGATCGTGTAGATACCTTTACCGGCGCGGGTTTGTTTACGGTATTCATCGATAGGCGAGCGTTTGCCGTAACCGTTCTCGCAGACCGAGAGGATCGAATCGGTCGGGTTCAGGACCGCGACGCCGATGACTTCATCGTTCGGCTCGCCGAACTTGATGCCCGTAACGCCGCGCGCCGAGCGGCCCATAGGACGAGTCTCTTTCTCGTCGAAGCGGATCGCCTTGCCGAGCTTGGTGGCGATGAGGATGTCTTCCTCGCCGCTGGTGATCTTACAATCGATGAGGCGATCGCCGTCTTCGAGTTTAAGGCCGATAATACCGGTCTGGCGAAGGTTCGAGTAGGCCATGAGATCCGTCTTCTTCACGTAACCTTGCGCGGTCACGGAGAGGATGAACTTCCCTTCCACGAAGTCACGCACCGGGAGGACGGAAACGACCTTTTCATCCGGCGTGAGCTTGATGAGGTTCGCAAAATGCGCGCCGCGGCCCGAGAGCGGGACTTCCGGGAGGCGATACACCTTGAGTTCGTAGACGCGGCCCTGATCGGTGAAACAGAGCAGCGACTGGTGGTTGCTCGCGGTGAAGAGGTCGCGCACGACGTCGTCGGTCTTCGTCTTCATGCCGGAGCGGCCCTTACCGCCGCGCTTTTGCGCCTGGATGTCGGCGATAGGCGTGCGCTTCACGTAGCCGGCGTGCGTGATGGCGACCGCCACCTCTTCGTCGGCGACGAGGCTTTCCATAGAGAAATCATCGGCTTCGCTGGCCACGATCTCGGTCTTCCTCTGATCCGAGAAGGTGTCCCTGAGCTCTTGGATCTCGGCCTTGATGATCGCGACGATACGCGAAGGCGTCGCGAGGATATCCTTAAGGTCTTCGATGACCTTCATGAGTTCGGCGTATTCTTTGACGATCTTATCGCGCTCGAGGCCGGTGAGGCGAGCCAAACGCATGTCCAGGATGGCTTTCGCCTGGATCTCGCTGAGCTCGAACTTGGCGATGAGCTCTTCCTGGGCGGCATCGGAATCAGCCGCGGCCCGGATGATGCGGACCACTTCATCGAGGTTTTCGACCGCGGTCTTGAGGCCGAGGAGGATGTGGGCGCGTTCTTCGGCTTTCCGCAGTTCGAAGGCCGTCCGGCGGATGACCACTTCCTTGCGGTGATAGTAGAACTGCTCGAGCACCTCTTTCAGGTTCAGGATCTTCGGGATGCCGTTCACGAGGGCGACGGTGTTCACGCCGAAGCTCGTCTGCATGGGCGTGAGCTTAAAGAGGTTGTTGAGCAAGACTTCGCCCATTTCACCCTTTTTGAGCTCGATCACGATGCGGATCTCTTCCTGGGCGGATTCGTCGCGCAGGTCGCTGATGCCCTCGATCTTTTTCTCGTTCACGAGATCAGCGATTTTCTCGATCAAATTCGCTTTGTTGACCTGGTACGGAAGCTCGGTGACGATGATGCGCTGACGGCCGTTGCTCGTGTCTTCGACGTGAGCGCGGGCGCGCATGTTGATCGAACCGCGGCCGGTGAGATAGGCCTGCTGGATCCCGCTGCGGCCGTAGATGAGGCCGGCGGTAGGGAAGTCGGGGCCTCTCACGTAAGACATGAGTTCTTCGACGCTAACGTCCGGATCATCGATAAGAGCCAAGATACCGTCGAGGACTTCGCCGAGGTTATGCGGAGGAATGTTGGTCGCCATGCCGACCGCGATGCCGCTCGCGCCGTTCACGATGAGGGCGGGGAAGCGGGTCGGGAGGACGAGGGGCTCTTCTTCCTTGTTATCGTAGTTGGGGCCGAAATCGACCGTATCCATCTCGATATCGGCGAGCAGCTGCTCGGAGAGCTTCTCCAGGCGGACCTCGGTATAACGCATCGCAGCCGGCATATCGCCGTCGATGGAACCGAAGTTGCCTTGGCCGTCGACCAGGGGATAACGCATCGAGAAGTCTTGCGCCATGCGGACGAGCGCGAAATAAACCGCGGAGTCGCCGTGCGGGTGGAAGCGGCCGATCACGTCGCCGACGATACGGGCCGACTTCAGATAAGGGCGGTTGTAGTAGTTCCGCATCTGATGCATCGCGAAGAGGATGCGGCGATGAACCGGTTTCATACCGTCACGAACATCAGGCAGGGCGCGGGATACGATAACGCTCATCGAATAATCGAGGAAGGAGGCTTTGAGTTCGTCCTCGATCTGGATAAGCTGTACGTTCGATTGTTCCATGATCTTCCTTTAGGCGTCCAAGTTCTTCACGTTCAGAGCGTTCGTCTGAATAAAGTCGCGGCGCGGCTCGACGTCATCGCCCATGAGGCAGCTGAAGAGCAAATCGGTTTCGATCGCGTCCTGGATTTCGATCTTGAGTAGCGTGCGTTTGTCCGCTTCCATCGTGGTCTCGGCGAGCTGGTCCGGGTTCATCTCGCCCAGCCCTTTATAGCGCTGGA
>JASLCY010000451.1 GCA_030151925.1 Oligoflexus sp. | reverse complement strand
GGGTGATAGGAATGGCGACCGAGCTATTGGAATAAGCTTGAGCCGGGCAGCTCACCTTGAGGTCGGACTTGGACAGGTCCTTTAAGGTGACCTTTGGAATAAAGGGCAAAGCTTTATCCTGAACTACCGCACCCCAAATCCTGTCGTCGAACTTAGTGGTGAGAATAACGTTCTGAGAGCTCAGGGCCGACCGTGAAAAGCAGCCGCGGCTCGTGACGGCGAGCTCGGTTTGAGTGCCGCTGGTCCGGGCGAGCAGATGGGAGCCGTCCATAGCCTGACCATGCGGATCCAGAACCTGGACATAGGCCCCGCTCTTATCGACGTCGGCCCCGCAGTCGAGCATCAATTGCGATAGATCATTCGAAAGACGTGAGCAACCGGCGCCGAAGGCCAGAGCGCAGAACCACAGGAGGAGGCTGCCTGCAGCCTTACTTGTTCGCGCAATGCTCATCATGCTGGTCTACCGGAGAGAAGATAAAACGTATCGTGGGAACGGCGGCGATGACGGTCGCCTGGTTCTGGGCGTCGCGGAAATCCTTCTGCACGGTCAGCTCCAGATTCTCCAGCGACAGATCGATATCCGTGCCGCACATGCTGGTCCCCTCGTCGTGGCCTTCGATCTGGTTCGAGAGGCTGAGAGGATATTTATCGTTCGAGGCGGCGTTCTGCAGATCGGCCGCGACCGGGATCTTGCGTTCGCCTTCAAAGACGTCGGACTGCGAGCCGATGATGTTCTGGCCTTTGACGTGAAGGCGGACGCCCGCGTCTTTATACTGAGTGTCGAGCGATTTGGTGAGGTACTGATCGAGATCCTCGTAGAAGGGTCCGATGAAGACGTTTTCCCAGGTGTATTCGAAGCGGCTGAGACGACCGTAGAACGGCAGGTGGACCGTCGTGCGAAGAGCGCCGGAGCAGGTCGCGGATACTTTCGCCTCCAGCTTCTCCTGCGTGGTCTGCACGTTCATGAACTGCGAGTTCGAAAGATCGAGGACGACCGAGTTCCCGTCGGGATTCAGGCTGTCGAGCTTGAAGTTCGCGGGAGTGATGTAGGATCCGTCCGGCTGATGGCCGTTATCCGTAACCCCATGCACGCCGCTGTACTGGCAATTCAAGGTGCCCGAGGCCAGATCGATCGTGAGGTTCTGAGGTGCGCTCGCATCGAGAGGCGCTGCGGGGCCTGACGACACCGCCGGAGGATGCGCGATCACGATAGGCGAAACATGAACGATGATGGGCATGACGCGAGCGACGCCGGCATAAGAGGGCGTCGCAATCAGGGCCAAGGTCAGGAGAGCTAAATTTTTCATGGTATGTTCCGCCCGCAAAACAGTCTGTTCCTATGCCTCCAGCTTATAGCGCCTCACCCTATGACTGGCAATTCAAAACATGCCTAAGATGCGCTGAGATAGGAACGCGGGGACTCGCAAGACCAGGCTAAATCCAGCTTTTCAGCAACAAGCGCTGAAACGACGGTCAATAAGAAAGCGTTCTCATGCAAACGCCTCAGAAATCGTGCGCGGGGTGAGCGCCGATAATAAAGATCGCCTGCGTGAGGATCTCGTTATTCGTCGAAGACGGCTCATGCTCCCTGTGGTCCTCGGTCCGATGGTAGGCGAGACGGAAGGTCGCGAATTCGCTCGAACGATATTGGACGTGGAGCTCGCCGCCGCGCTGGTCGTTCGGATAACGTTCACCGTCCAGACGCTTGGCGCTCAGGACGCTGAGCGCGTCGAGCCGCAGGCCGAGGCTCCAGTTCACGTCGAAGCCGTAGGAGAGGAAGCTGTAGCCGCCGAGGCTCTTGGTGGTTTGCCCGAACTTGAGCTCGCGGAACCACAGCTCGGACTGCCAAAGGAATTTCTGGAACGAGGCTTCCTTCTTCTTCGACGTTAGGTCGAGGCCGAACAAACGCATCTCCTGCCCGGCTTCATCGGTGCGGCCGAGGTAGGTGAAGCCGATCTGCGTCGGCACCGAGAAAGGCTCGTTGTAATGCACGATATGGGTGTAGTGCGTGCTCACCCGGGGGCGGCCTTCCTCCTCGTCCGCTTCGCCGAACGCACGGCCGTTCGTATAACCGACGGTGACGTCGACGTAAGGATCGATGGGCAGCAGAGTGCTCCATTCAACGCCCGTATCCATCGCGCCTTCATCGGCGATAAAGGCCTTTTGCACGATAGGGGTCGTGATGAAGGGCCAATCATGCTGGTGGAATTGGTTCAGGCGGCCGATGCCGAGGAAGAACTTGCCGACGCGGAAACGGCTGTTCGGGACGAGTTTGCTCGAGCCGAAATACGCTTCATGGACTTCGACCTTGCCGAGCGGCGCCCCGTCTTCCTCGGGATGCGCGGCGACGGAGACGACGGCGTCGAACGTCTGATCGATAGGCGCGTAGAACATCGCCTCGATACCGCGCAGCTGGGCTTTATTGAGAGAATCGGAATTCTTGTCCAGGGGGAAACCGGCCAGGCCATCGACTGAAACCGCGGTCTTGAGCCCGCCGTTGTCTTGTGCGGAGGCCGAAGGACTGTAAAGCAGGGCCTGAGCGGCAGTCGCGAGAACCGCTACTCCCAAAAATCTAAGCATTCGTTCATCTCTCAGTCAAAATCTTGCCAAATTTTGCAAAAACCGTAAGTCCTTTAGTTAGGGCTTTCTATGAATTCGCGCAAGACTTTACTCAGTTCCAGTTCATTTCCCAGGGCAATCTCGTGCCCCGCCCCTTTCATCACCTTCAGTTTGGAGGCAGGAATGAGGCGTTGTAATTGCAAAGAGTTGTAAAGAGGGACACACCTATCCAAACTGCCGTGGAGAAGGAGTATAGGAAAATCGGCGGCATCAAGCCCGCCTTTGATCCGATGCGGCACCGAGGCCTTGAGTTGTTTGACGAGAGTGACGAGCGGAAAACCTTCGGCGTCGAGGATCTCCTGCCACGAGTTCTGAATCTCGGGCGCCCAGCTCCGCAGGACCTGGGGGGCCGTGAGCGCTTCGAGCAGCATATCCTGGAATTTGCCGGCGCGCAGGGCGAAGAGCAGCTTCGCGATCGTCTGCGGATAGGCTCTGAGCCCGAGATAATCCGCGGAAGAGCTCGCCGCGACGATCAGGCTCTTGAT
>JASLCY010000313.1 GCA_030151925.1 Oligoflexus sp. | reverse complement strand
CTCCTGGCGATGAGGCGTCAAAAAAGAAAAAGCAGAGACCACGGAATTGTTCCGGAAGTTTTGCTTTAGAAACCGCGCCCCTTTAGGGGTACTGGTAGTTCATCTCCCATGAGGTGTCTCCATGCTAAGAACAATCTGCACAGGGCTGGCCTTATCAGCGGCAATCGCGGCTATGCAAGGCTGCAAAACCATGCCCGAACAGAGCCAGGTGAAAGTCATCAACGGCCGCGTGGCCGCTCCTGACGAATACCCGTCCGTCGTCATACTTCTCAATGAGAAATCCCGAGGCATGTGCACGGGAACTTTTATTAACGAGACCACATTTCTCACGGCCGCGCATTGCACGCAGGGGGATACAGCGGATCAGGACGGTCGAGTCAACGGTTCACAGCTGATCATCAAAGATGTGAATATGGCAACCAAGACCAAGACGATAGTCGCCCAATCGACTGCAGTCGTCCGTAATCCGCTCTGGGAAGCTCAGCACGATCCCGTAAATATATATGATTTAGCGCTTATCACCTTTCCGAAAGGGACGGGGACTGAGGCGACGCCGATTTCCGAATCGGTACCGAAGGACGGCGAACCCATTACCTTCGTCGGCGTCGGGGTTTCTGATTCGAACGGTGTGTCGACCTTAGGAGTGAAGCGTGTAGGGGAAGGGAATTTAAAACAATCGCTCACCGCCGCCTTCGGAGGGAGCGATATGATTTATGCTTTTGAAGGCGATAAAGTCGGCGGCGGAACGGACGGCATAAATGCTTCTCTTGGGGGCGGCGATTCTGGAGGCCCGCTCTTTTACAAGGGACAGCTCGTGGGCGTGTGCAGCGGTCACGGCTATAACGCGGCTGAAGGGGCTCAAAGCAATTTTTGCGTGAAGTTGGCAACGAAAGAAGCGCAGGAATTTTTGCAGAAGATGCTTCCAGAGCTCAAGAATCGCGCGAAGTCTTCCGGATCATCTCAGCCGGGAATCTAAGCTGTTTCTTGAGATATTCTTTAAAATCCGCCGCGAAGCCCTGCTTATCGATAGCCTGGTCCATGCAGACGAGCCACGCGTCCCGCTCCGATTCGTTGATAATGAGGTGCCTGTGGGCGTGCGGCATGCCCATGCCCCCATATTTGGAGCGATAGGTCTGCGGCCCTCCGAGCCAAAGGCTCAGGAAGAGCGTGAGTTTATCTACCATCAAATCCAGATCGTCCTGGTGCATGCTGCGGATGTGCCGCGCTTCGGGCAAGGAATCCATCAGGCGATAGAACTCTTCGCACAGTTTCCGCAGACCGGCTTCCCCGCCCGCCGCTTGATAGGAGGTATCCTGAAAGCCATAGGGCGGGCTGCCTGTTTCAACGTTATTGCTCATAAGAATAGTCTTTCATTATCCCAAGTTAGCAAGTTTTGCTGCTAGGGATTAAAGATGTATGTAAGATACATCTTATAGGAAGCCTCGGGATTCTGTCTACTGCTTCCGGAGAAAAGAGGAGGCGCTAACGTGCAGTTATCACTCTATGCAGATTTTTCATGTCGGGCGCTTATGTACCTGGCCGTCAAGCCGCGCGAGGAGAAGTCCTCGATCGAAGAGATTGCTCAAGCCTATGGGATCTCCGAGAATCATCTGGTGAAGATCGTCCACCGCCTCGGACAGCTCGGATATATCGAAACGAGTCGCGGCCGGGGCGGGGGAATACGACTGGCGATGGATCCCAAGGATATTTGCATAGGCGATGTGATTCGAAAGACAGAGCCTACGCTCGATCTGGTCGAATGCTTCAATCGGGAGAAAAACACATGTCGCGTCAACCTCACTTGCGGCCTCAAACCATGGCTCGGAAAAGCTATGGCTGCTTTCCTCGCCGTGCTCGATGAAGTGACTCTCGATCAGATCGTTGCTGGTCAAACGGCTTTTTCTCGGTCGCGGGAAGAACGCTAAATTTTGTCCATCCTTGCGGGATTTATCCATATTCTTGGAATTGCAGCAGAAATATACATAGATTGGCAAAGATGGGGAAACGCCTCCGTCGAAGACGATATTGACTATTGATATAGTCGAGCGAGCTGTTACTTTTGGGGAGTTTTCACAACTCTCGCAAAGGAAATTGCCATGCTTAAGATCTTAGCAGCACTCGCTCCCCTCACTCTCGGCACGCTCGCCTATGGACAGGCCTTTCCCAATTCGGATGTATTGCAAGACGGTAAGAGCTATGTTTTCCGTTCGGCGTTGAGCGGCAAATGCTTCGATATCCAAGATCATTCCCTCGTCGAGGGCGGCAAGCTCCAGCAATGGGATTGCCATGGCGGAAGCAACCAAACCTTCAAGGCCGGCATCACCTATAAATCCGGTTATATCCTCACTCCCCTCGAATCCGGCATTCGTCTGCAGGTCTCGGACAATAATCTCGATAACGGCGCCGACGTCGTTCAGAGCTCTTACGCCGCCGGCAACAACGGTTATTTCTTCCTCGTGCCGGAGAGCAGCGGAAGCACTTACATCATCCGCGCCAACCACTCGGGTAAATGCCTTCAGGCCGAAGGTTCGGGCACCGAGAACGGCCAACTGATCGTGCAGGAAGACTGTAACGGCAGTCGCGCTCAAAGCTGGACACGCGCACTCGTTGCGCCGGCGCAGAACAACACCGATGAGCTGATCGATGGCAACGCTTATCGCGTCCTCTCCAAGTTGAGCGGCAAGGCTCTCGATATCACCGATTGGTCCCTGGACGCAGGCGTTCAGTTGCAGCAATGGGAAGTGCAGCTGAGACAACCGAATCAACAGTTCTATGTAAAGGTGCTCGATAACAATACCATCACCCTGACGAGCGTCTATAGCCATATGTCCGTCATCGCTCATGGAACGCAGAACGGGGCTCCCGTGATTCAGCAGGACATCGTCACAGGCGTAGAGCCGCAGATCTCCGTCACTCGCCTGCCGGATCACAGCTACCAGCTGAAGTTCTCCGGGACAGGCAAATGCCTCGACGTCACCGACGTGTCCACCGCGGACGGCGCTCGCATCCAGCAGTGGGATTGCCACGGCGGCGACAACCAAGTCTGGATATTGAACCGCGTAATCGACTGAGCTTCTTCGAAATCGAACTGGCCAGCCGTGTGCTCGACCTGGCCCGAGCTTTATTCCACAGCGATCACTCCGCTCGAGAACGCCCCCCCCCCCTGCGAATCAGTTCGCCGCAGTTGCAAGACCAATTGCAACTGCTTCGCCTCATAATTCCGTCAAAAAGCTCATAAAAAGAGGGAAAACCAACCCCCTTTAGACACGGTAGGGCGGGTATGGGAGTGTTGCGTTGTCAATTACTGCTTTTTTATACTATTGTCGTAAGGTGCTGGACTCACGAGCTATTTACGGAACTGAGGGTCTCGTAAATAAAAGCTCTAGTCAAGGAGGGCCCTGTTTATCGCGACTAAGCCTAAAAAAGTAGCCAAAAGCGCGCCCAAAGGACGGCCGAGATCGGACGACAGCACGAACCGTATTCGTAAGGCGACGATCAAGCTCTTGAAGGAAAAACCTTTCTTCGAGATCTCGATGGACGAGATCGCCGCTTCCTCAGGCTCGAGCAAAGCTACGATCTATCGTCGCTGGGAGTCGCTCGAAGAGCTGTGCGCGGACGCTTTTTTCTTCGAGGCCCAAAACCTGATCCGCATCGACGAAACGGGTTCGCTCGAACAGGACCTGACGCGGGCGCTTATTCGCTTCGGCAAATTCCTGAACGGACCCTGGGGGCGGGCGCTCCGGACCCTGATCGGAGCCACGGCTCTCAAATCCAGCGCTGCGGAAGTCGTGATGCGCAACTACTATGCCCTGCGTTGGAAGCAGATCAGCGATGTCCTGGATCGGGCCAAGGCCAACGGCGAGATCAGCCGTGACATCGATACCGATGATCTTACCGACCGTTTATTCGGGCCCATGTTCTACAAATTCCTCATCCGGCGGGAAACCATCGACGATGCCTACTGCAAGGATCTGATCGCTCACTCGTTATTCCGGATGCGCTCTCCCTGATCCCCTTCAGCCTGCTGCTCCCTGGCGAGCCGAGCCTTGTACCGGACTTTTGCCCAGTGGATCAAAGCCAGGCTTGACGCAACGGCCAGGACTCCAGCGACGCTCGCTCCCAGCAGCATCCCGATACCCTGGATGCCGTTGTAGAGGAATCCCCAACCCGCCCAGCCCGCGCCGATCAGAAAAGCGATCAAGGACTGTATCGTGAAGATCTTAAATCCATCGTCGCGATGCCCGGGATGCTCGAGTTCCAAGAATTCGTCATCGGCGCCGATGAACACCATCGCCAGCTTCATAAAATAGATCGAGGTGGCTATGAAGGCCAAGATCAGGAAATTTTGTTCCATAGGCTGTATCCTGTGTGACTAAATCAAGCCTGACGCGATATTGATGGTCAGGGCCAGGATCGTCGTATTGAAGAAATAAGCCAGCACGCAGTGGACGGTCCCTGTCCGCCGCGAGTCCCGGGCCGAGAAACTCACGTCCGCCGTTTGACCCGAGGTCCCTATGACGAAGGCGAAATAAAGGAAATCGAAATAGTCGGGCGTATCCGAGCCCGGGAAAAGCAGTCCGGAGGGCAGGCGCCGGACGATCTTTTCATAGTAGCTGTGGGCGTAATGCAGGGCGAAGATGATATGGATGAAGAACCAGGAGAGCAGGATCGTCGAGATGACGATGAGGATATGCTCGATATCCAAGGAACCGCTGATGTTCTTGATGATCGCGAGTTCCACTATGATCGAATAAAGGCTCACGAGCACAGCCCCGATCGAGAAGAGCAGGATGAAGCCTTGCCCCTCGACCTGCTTCAGGGCGCGCTCGGCGATGTCCTCATGATTTGATTTGTACATCAAAGCGAAGGCGAGGATGAGGTAGACGCTGAACCGTAAACTCTTCTGTGAAGATCGTCGACGAGTCGCTGAGTGATCTTGATCTCTTGCGTAAAGGAACTTTCAGTACGGTCGAAGTCGAATACGACTCCGGTCCGCTCGATGATATCGATGTCCTGCCAGCCACCGGTCGCGACTCCGTGCAGACGGATATCCGCGGTCGCCTCTATCTTCCGCAACGGCCGTTGGTCGTGAAGCTGACGCTGACGTCGAGGCGAGGGTTCCCCTCCCCTGTTTCGAGT
>JASLCY010000277.1 GCA_030151925.1 Oligoflexus sp. | reverse complement strand
GAAAAGCAGGGCGGCAGCGTCGTGATGTGCGTGGCGGGGATGTCGGCTCACCTTGCGGGCGTCGTGGCCTCGCTCACCAATCTCCCCGTGCTCGCGGTGCCGGTCGCCGGCGCGGCGACGGCCGGACTCGACGCTCTGCTGTCGATGAGCCAGATGCCGGCCGGTATTCCCGTGGCGACGATGACCCTCGGCAAAGCCGGCTTCACCAACGGCGCGCTCTTCGCGATCCAGATCATCGCCACCAACGATAACCGGCTCGCGACCGAGCTGACTCGCTATCGCAAGGCGCAGACCGCGCAGGTGATCGAGAGCGACAGCAAGAACCGCGTGCTGTTCGAAGGCTGAGCTATGACGAACGCCCTCGCGAAGGATATGGTCGAAGCCTGGCGTCAGGGACAGGTGTGCCTGCATCCAACGGATACCCTGCCCGGACTCAGCTTCAATCCCTATCACGCCGAGGGCGAACGACGTTTCATGGCGATGAAGCGCCGCCCGCCGGAGAAAAAACCGATCTCCCTCGTCGGGAGCTGGGAGGCGCTGGATCGCTGCTGGCAGCCGTTGCCGAAGGGCTGGCGCGCGGTCCTGCAAGAGCTGTGGCCCGCTTCGCTCAGCGTGATCTGGGTCGCCGGCCCGGATTGCCCCGCGTCTCTCGTCAGCGCCGACGGCACGCTCGGCCTGAGGATGCCGCAGTGGAAACCGGAATTCGCCTTTATGCGGCTCGTCCTCGAGGAGTTGGCGATGCCGTTCCCCAGTTCGAGCGTGAACGTCTCGAGCGAGCCCGCGGCCAGGGATTGGGATGAAGCTCTCGTATTCGCCGCCGCCGCGGGCGCCGATCTCTTCGTCCCGGCCCTGAACCGGGAGCAGCGCGTTATCCTCGAAAAACAAAGGAGCGAGGCTCAGCCCTCGACCCTGATCCGTATCGACGAAGACGGTTCCTTCAGCGTGATCCGCGCCGGAGCCGTTCCATCCTCGATCATCCAATCCGCTTGGGAGCATCATGGCCAGCGCCCTTGAAAATTTTTCGCATCGCCTCGTCCTCGCGAGCACTTCGCCGCGCCGCCGCGAGCTGCTCGGTTACTTCGGTCTGCCTTTCACCGTCTTATCCCCGGCCGTGGAAGAGAAACAAAGGCCGGGAGAAGACGCCCTCGCGTACGCGATACGCAATTCACTCGAGAAGGCGGAAGCCGTCCACCGGGCCCAGCATCGGCCCGGCGAAGACCTGGTCGTGGTGGGCGCCGACACCATCGGCCTGCTCGACGACGAAGTCCTCGAAAAACCGCAAGATCCGGCGGACGCAGTCCGCATGCTCGGCCGGATGTCGGGCCGCTCGCATAAAGTCGTGACAGCGGTTTCCCTCGTAGGCGATAATCAGGGGCAACTGAGGAAAGACAGCTTCACGGTCGAGACCGTGGTAACCTTCAAACAGCTGACTCCGGCGGAGATCGACTACTACGTCCAGACCGGCGAGCCGCTCGACAAGGCGGGCGCCTACGGGATCCAGGGCATAGGCGGATTCCTGGTGCGGTCGATCCAGGGCTCTTATTCGAACGTCGTGGGGCTGCCGCTGGTGGAGTTGATGGAAGCTCTCAGGAAATTCGCCCGCTGAATCAGTGAAAGGGAATCGAGGATGTCGGAGTCAAAGGAAGTTCTAATACCTGCCGGTTTCGGGGTGCGCCTGGTCGCTATCATCATCGACGGCATCATCCTCATGATCCCGAGCAACCTCGTCTCGGTGTCTCTGAGCGTGCCCGAAGCGACGACCTTCGACATCACGCACATCGCGACCAGAGCTTTGTTCGGCGGTCTGATCACCGGGCTTTATGCGGGTTATTGCTACTCGCAGCTCGGCGCCACCCTCGGCAAGAAGGTGATGAAGATCAAAGTGGTCGACCAGAACACGGGCAGCCGGATCAGCTTCTTGCGCGGCTTTTTTCGCGACACCATAGGCCACTGGGTGAGCGCTTTGCCGATGTGCCTCGGCTATCTCTGGGTCGTCTTCGACAAGGAAAAACGCTCGCTGCATGATCACATCTTCGATACGAGGGTCGTAAAAATCGAGTCTACGGCGGCTTTCGCTTATGACAACGTCAGCGGCGCGGCTCCGGTGAACCCGCCGGACGACGATCCGTTCCGAGGCTGAGCTTGGATCCTATCTCCCCATCATCCAGGCATCCTATCGGCCTCTACCTGCATTTGCCCTTCTGCGTCCGGCTTTGCCATTACTGCGATTTCGTGAAGACCGCGCTCTACACGGAAGCGCAGAAGGCCGAATACATCGCCCTCCTGCAGAGGCAGTACCAGGATTACCGTCGGGTCTGGGAGCAGATTCCCGGCGTGGGCGCCGAGCTTTATTCGGTGTTCTGGGGCGGGGGAACGCCGAGCCTCGTGGATCGAGAGATCGTGCCGATCATGGACGAGATCCGAAGGCACGTCGCGCCCGGCGCGGAGATCACGCTCGAAGCGAATCCCGAGCACGTCACCGAAGAAAAACTCCGCATCTGGGCCGACGCCGGCATCAATCGCCTCTCGCTCGGAGTTCAATCCTTTCAGCCGAGCGGCCTCAAGGCCCTCACCCGCGAACACACCGCGGCGGAAGCCGAAGCCGCGGTCGCCCGCGTGCTCAAGGTGATTCCCAACTGCAACGTGGATCTGATCTACGGCTGGCCCGGGCAGACCGAAGCGATGTGGGAGGACGATCTCGGGCGCCTCAAGGCGAGCGGTGCCACGCACGCGAGTCTTTATAACCTGACCTTCGAGGGGCGAACGCCTTTCGCTCGGCGGCTGGAACGCGGCAAGCTCGAGGTCATGGACGACGATCGCCTGTCGGGTTTCTATGAAAGCGCCTGTGCGAGTCTAGGCGAAGCCGGTTTTGAGCATGAAGAGGTCTCGAATTGGGCCTTGCCCGGTTTTCGGGCAGCTCATAATGCGCTGTACTGGAATGGCGGCTCTTACCTCGGCCTTGGGGCTGGAGCTCACAGTTATTTCCAGGACTTAGGACCTTACGGACTCCGTTGGCAGCAGAGTGCCAATTGGAGGCAATTAAGGCCTGAGTCGAAGTCGACACTACAAGCCCTTATAACGCAGCCTTATAATAGTATTGACGGGGAGCGCGACGCCGAGGCCTGGCTCCTCGAAACGATGAGTTCCGGACTCAGAACGTCGCAGGGCGTAAATCTGGATGATTTATGCAGAAAAAGTGGTTATAACTTCGAGCCTCGACCCATCGTGCGTCAGGCCCTTGACCAAAAACTCATGACCCTCGGAGCCGCCGGTCAACTCACGTTGATTCCCAAGGAATGGTTCCGTGAGACTCGCTGGTCGCTCGAAGTCGCCTTATCATTGAGTCCTCGTCGCACCTAAAAAACGCCTTCGCCCAAGGCTTCTTTATTCAGAGAGGGAGAAAAAAATGGACACGATCAAGAAGCTACACGAACTTCGCCGCCGCAGCGGTCCCGCTGTGACCGTGGGTTTGCCTGATGCCGTCCTCGAGAGCTTCGCGAAGAAGGATCGCGACCTCGTCAACGCTATCGACTTCGCCTACGAGGAATTCCAAGGCCTCGAGAAGGAGTTCGGCGACAAACTCAAACTCCCCGAGACGGATCTCATCAAATTCATCCAGAGCGACTTCGTGAACTTCTACGAAGAGAACTCCGTGAACCCATACGTCGCGCTCGCGGCGGTCGGCCCGTGGATCGTGACCGTGAACGGTGCGGTGCTCCATGATTCCGGCGGATACGGCATGCTGGGCCTCGGTCATGCGCCGCGCAAGGTGCTCGACGCGATGAGCCGCCAGCAGGTGATGGCCAACATCATGACCGCGAACTTCAGCGAAAAGCGCCTCACGGAAAAGCTGAAGAAGGAGATTGGCCACACGCGTTCGAACCGCAACGGCCTCGCCTCGCGTTTCCTCTGTCTCAACTCGGGTTCGGAAGCCGTGACGGTCGCCGCCCGCATCTCCGACCTCAATGCCAAGAAACTCACCGATCCGGGCGCTCGTTACGAAGGCCGCACGATCAAGCTCCTGTCGCTCAAAGGCAGCTTCCACGGCCGTACGGAGCGTCCGGCGATGGCCTCCGATTCCTCGGCGAAGAGTTATAAGAAGCTCGCCTCCTTCCGTTCGCCGAAGCTGGTGACGGTCGAGATCAACAACACGGCCGAGCTCAAGAAGGTGTTCGAGAGCGCCGCGAAGGAGAACGTCTATTACGAGATGATGCTGATGGAGCCGGTGATGGGCGAGGGCAATCCCGGTGTCGCCGTGACCCGTGAATTCTACGACCTCGCGCGTAAACTCACGCGTGAGCACGGCTCCCTCCTCCTCATGGATTCGATCCAGGCCGGCCTTCGCACCCAAGGCGTCCTGAGCATCTGCGATTACCCCGGTTTCAGCGATTGCGAAGCCCCGGATCTCGAGACCTATTCGAAGGCCGTGAACGCGGGGCAATATCCGCTTTCCATCCTGGCGATGAACGAGGCGACCGCGTCGCTCTACGAGACCGGCCTCTACGGCAACACCATGACCACCAACCCGCGCGCGCTGGACGTCGCGTGTTCGGTGCTCGATCAGATCACGCCCGAGCTCAGGAAGAATATCCGCGAGCGCGGCGCGGAGTTCGTCACGAAGTTCAAAGGGCTGCAGAAGGAGTTCCCGCAAGCGGTCACCGATGCGACCGGAACGGGCCTGCTCTGCGCGCTCCACCTCAACCCGGAAGGCTACAAGGTCGTCGGCGTCGAAGGCATAGAGATGTGGCTGAGGAAGAACGGTATCGGTGTGATCCACGGCGGCAAGAACGCTCTGCGTTTCACGCCTCACTTCGCGATCACCTCGGCTGAAGTCGATCTCGTCATCGAGAAGGTCCGGGAAGCGTTGAAACGCGGCCCGGTCTATACGAAGTAAATTCACCCGTACGGGAAAATCCTGCGAGGCCGCCTTTAGGCGGCCTTTTTCTTTTGGTTACTTGAGCTCGCCGCCCTGAATCAAAGCGTTGAGGCTGTGGGCGACGCGGGCGCTGTCGTTGAGCGTATAGACGGTGATGCCGGGGGCGTCGCCGAATTCGCCCCAACCGAAGGCGCGGATGCCCCAGAGGTTCGCATTGTCCTGCGCGGCTTCTTCCACGATGCCCTTCGAGACGTCGCTCGGATAAACGTAGCGCAGCTCATTGCCGTCCACAAGCGAACTGAAGCCTTCGCCGTTCACCTGATCCATGCGGCGGGAGGCGAGGTGGCAGTTGACGCAGGTCGTGTTCGCGAAGAACGTGAGTTCGGGATTGTTGGTTTTGATCGCCGCGTTCATCAGCCTCTCTTTATTGCTGTCGTTCACGCGTTTCAGGACGAGATCGGAGACGTTCACGTCATCGCAGCCTTTCATCTCGGGGGACAGGAGCGGTTGAACGCCGCCGACGAAGCCGCTGCGCGTGGCGAAGGTATTCACGTTCTCTTCCTGGCAGGGGATGGGCGATTGCAGGATCTTCCCGTCCTTGACCGGCTGCGTGACCGCGAAATTCCAACTGCCGCTGGCGATGGAGCCGGAGGAGCTGGAGGTCATGACCGCGATGCGCTCGATATGGGTGGGCTTCGCGTATTTCAGCACGAGTTTATAGAGTTGTTTCGTATAGGCGCCCGAGAGGCCTTGTTTCGCGATCGCCGGGTTCACGCCCAAAGGGCCTTTGGTGGAGATCGACTTCGCGGAGCGTTTGAGGTCCAGGAAATCCTGGAAGAAGGCGATCTTATCCGCCGCATCGATGTCGAAGGCCAGGTGGAGCGTCTGATCGTCGAAACGCGTGCTCTTCCCGCTCGGCACGAGAGGCTGGAAGACGATGCGAAGCTGCACCGTGCAGGGGAGCTGAACGAGGAGCTTCGCGCAATCATCGATGCGGACCGCGTCCATGGCCCAGTTCGCGTAAGGCTGAGGGCGGGGATTGCTCACCATCTTCAGCACGTCGTTGAACATATCCTCGGTAAGGAGAGGGCCGTCGCTGGTCTGGCTCGAGAGATGGAGATAATCGGCCGGCGACTTCATATCGCTGGGATTCTTCAGGAGGATCGAAACGTCGTTCAGGTCGAAGAGGGCCGCCGATCGGCTCTTGTCGCTGCTGCTGTCCTTGAGGCCGGACTCGGAAACCATCCCGCTGTGCTTGCATTGCACGGCTGCGAGGAGCGCGACGAGAGGTATATTTTTAATTAAGATTTTCCAGAGCATACAACAAGGCCTCCTGCGGATAGACTCCGGGCCTTATCGAACATTCATAAGGGAACTTGACGAGAGCTGGGGCGGACCGCCGGGAGCGCAGCAGAGCGAAAGCAGTTGGGATTGGCTAAGAGCGGAAGATCATAGGCGCGAATGCGAGGAGTACGAGGTCGATCAATCGCCCCTGAATTTTGGATATCGCCGGAGGAAGGCCCGGGAATTCCCGCGGCGGCTTCCGTTCCGGCGATGATCTGAGGGTTAGAGCGAGCTGTCGGCGTTAGATTGAGTTACCGCTTCGATCGTATCGACGAGGACGGTCGGGCGAGCGCCGGATTCCACGCCGTCCACTTCCAGGATCTCGCCGGTCACGCGATATTTCACGCCTTGGGCGATGAGCTCGTCGATCTGAGCCTGGGTCTGGCGGTTGACGATCAATTCGTATGTGTCGTTCGAGCTGTCCACGATCACGAGGCCGGTCGTCTCACCGCCGATCGCCACTTCAGTCGAGAGTTCGCCTTCGGTCGAGAAGGCTACGGGCGCGCCTTGGACGCAAGCGCCGAGGCGGTTTTCGTAACGGGTCGCATGCGGGCAGGCGCAGTTGCCGGCGTGGCCCCAAGCGTTGAAGTCACGCGTGCAGGCCAGGGTCTCGACAGGGGCGATGGTCGTTGCGAAAGAGGAAGAAGCATAGAGAGTTGCGGAAGCGAATAAGAGTGCAATGAAATTTTTCATGAGGTCATCTCCTTGGTTGACCTCGTTGTATCGCAGTCGCGATCCAAAACCATAGATTTGGCCAGCCAACCATGGGCGGAAAATTGTTGAAATAAATTGAAGGGCGAGGGCTAAAGAAACCGTAAAGAAATCAACCGCGTTT
>JASLCY010000251.1 GCA_030151925.1 Oligoflexus sp. | reverse complement strand
GTACATGAGGAGCGCCCGACGACGAAGAACGACGCCATCGCATCGATGGGAGGGCTTCTAGAAGGCGGCGCCGAGCATGAGGTATACGCCTGTGATCTTATCCTCGTAGCTGCCTAGGTCGCCGAAACCCGCTCGACCGCCCTTGATGTCCCCTTCGCTCGCCTTGCTCTGCGATAAACCGAATTCAGCGATGAACTGACGATTCTTGCCGGCCACCGCCAAGCGGTATTCCGAATAGCTGATCTCGGTCTCGAGCGATTTATCGTCGCCGGGAAGTTTATCCGGATCGAAGAGGAAGACGCCCTGCTGGCGCTTGTATTGCCCCTTGATGAAGACGAACGGGTGCACCTGGTATTCGCCGGCCAGGCCGTAAGCCGCGGTCTTGCGGTAATACTGCGAGAGATCGAGCCCGCGCAGCAGGATATCCGTCTGGTTATGCGGGCTCGTCGAAGGATACTCCCGCTCGTCGTGTTTATAGGACCAGCGGTTGACGAAGAAGGTGCCGGCGAACCTATCCTTCCTGTAATCGATATCGAGGCCGTAGAGGCCCGGTTCGGTTATGATCTTCTGCTCGCCTTCCACCGTGGCCTTGCCGCGCATGGGCGGATGCGTGAAGAGCCCGACGCTCAGCGGCTCGAAGATGAGCTTGTCGTAGACCACGCCGAGGCCGTAGCCGCTCATGCTCCCGTGATAATGCGTGCGATCGTCGCTGCCCACGAAATAACTGCCGTCGAGATCGGCTTTTAGCGCCGTGTAGTGGAAGGTGAAGGCGCCGCGGATCTGCGGCGTGAAGTCCACCGAGAAGATCATGCGATAATCCCGGCCGACGAAGAGCTCGTGGTGCGGATCCTGCTGGCCGTCGATCTTCGAGGTCACGCGGCGCTCCTGCTCGGAATACTGCAGGCCCATCGCCGCGCCGCCCAGAGGATATTGCCCGCCGAGGAAGATATCCTTGTGCCCGATCTTCTCGGCGACGTTCGATTCGTTGGTGCCGGGATTGATCTTAAAATCGATCGTCTCGTCGCGCCGATCCTGCCCGACGTTGATGATGGCGGCCGATGTCGGGTTCGCCGCGGGATTGAGCGGAGCCGACGTCGGGACGTTCACGTTCGTCGCGGACGAATGGTGCTCTTCGAAGATATCATCGGCGCGCGCCGCGGTCGCCGACACGCACAGCCCCAGAGTTATAAACCAACGACGCACTAGGAATCCCTTCCTCTATACTAGGGGCTTCTTCATGAGGCCTTGAGTTTCGTCAAAGCCGGTATCGCCTCGAGATAAGTCCTGTACTTCAGATAATCCGTGCCCAACGTCAGGGCGAGCACGCTGCCCGCGAGATGCGTCGGGTTCAGGTTGAGGCCCGCGCTGTCCACTTCGCCCGTCGTCGAGTTGATATTGAGGCCGCGCAGGCTGTCGTCGGTCGCGCCCACGAAACGCCCGCCGGCGATGCCGCCGCCGAGCATCAATGCGCCGCCGAACGGCCAATGGTCGCGTCCGGAGCTGTTATTGACCTTCGGCGTGCGGCCGAAGTCGGAGTAGCAGACGATCAGGGTGTTATCGAGCTGGCCCGCGGCCTTGAGCTCGCTCACCAGCGTCGCGAGCAGGTAATCGAAGTTGTCCATGATCGGCGCCATCTGCCTGTCCTGGTTCGCGTGCGTGTCGAAGCCGCCGAGGCCGAGGTTGAGGCAGGTGACGAGGTTGTTCTTGAGGAGCTTCAGCGCCAGGGCGAAAGAATCGCGCTGGCCGTCGTTCATCGTCTTGGGCGCGCTGCTGTTGAAAGGCGCGCGGTCGGCGTCCGTGAGGGCCAGCTTGCCTCCGACGCCGTCGTTGAACTGCACGCGGATCTTATCCTGCGCCGTGGCGATGGCCGAGAGCCGGTCCGTGGTTCCCGTGCGGGTCTGCACGCGGTCGATGGAGGATTTGAGATGATCGAGGATCTTGAGTTTTTGCGCGAGCGCATCGGCCCCGTCCGGATACATCGAACGATAGAGGTCGAGGTTCTGCGCGCGCACCACGGAGACGGGATTGAGCAGGCCGCGGTCGGTCTTCGGATCGCTGCCGCCGTTCAACTGGATGATGGGGATCGTCGCCTGGCTTTCGGAGGCGATGATGGCCGGAACCGAGGCCGCGTTCACGGTCCCGGTGTTGCTCAGGATCCCGGTATCCATATAGATGGGACCGGCGGTGTGCGAGGTGGTGCCCATGTTCATGCCGCGGACGACGATCATATCGCTGCCGTGTTCGGCGTGGCGGCCGAGCCAACGCCCGACCTTGTCCTGGGAAGCGCTGCCCGCGAGAGTATGCGCGGCGCCCCAGTCATAGACCATATCGAGGTTGCCGTTCGAGGCTTTTTTGGGATCCGTCACCTCCAGGATATCCCAACCGCCGCTCATGTTGATCCACACGAGACGCCGCGCCGGCGGATAACTCTCCGCCGCATGAGCGTCCGTGCCCTTGAGCATCTGCGAGGCCATCGCAAAACCGGCGAGATAAGTTCCGCCGAGCGCGAACTCGCGTCGCGACAGTTCCCCCAAGAGGGAGGGATGGCAGATATGGGCGTGGCCCGTGGTTTGCGCGTTGGTTTTTTGCGGCTTTTTCATGGGTTTTGCGCCTTCCAACACTGAACGTTGTTCTTCAGGGTCTGCACTTCGGAATTGCTCGGGCCGGGCGGCATCTGCCCCGAGGCCATCATCTGTATGGCCGTGTTGCCCCAGGTCACCCATTGGGCTTCGGTCGCGAGCGATTGCCGCGTGCCGCTCGTCGCGCTGTGGCAGCTCACGCAGAGCGTGGTATGAGGCTGAATATCCGTCGCCCAATCGTAAGTCTTGCTTTCGCAGACAGGGCCGGTGGAGGGATCGGGATTCGTGCCCAGCGGCGGCGCCTGCAGAGGATCGCTGACCAGACCGTCGCTGCGCGCGCCATCGATAAAGGCCGGATGCGTGGCGATCGCGTAGACGAGTTCCTTGAAGCTGTAGTTCGAGTTCACGAAGTAATCGCGCAGGGCGTTGCGCAGCGCTTCTTCATCCGTATAGAACTTGCGGCCCATGAGCCAGTACCAGACGTTCTGCACGGTACAGGTGGCGAAAGCCGTATCGTTGCGGATGATGTTGCCGAGGTCGGCGACGGTCGCGCCGTTCTTGTTGGCAAAGGTCGTCTGCACGAGCGCCTGGCGGCCGGAATAAAGATCCGCGCCTTCGCCCCAGGCCTTGAAGAAATCAGCCAGAGGATCGAGGGTCGCGTGGCAGCCCGAGCAACCGTCGGTCGTACGAAGGTTCCCCGGGTCCTGCGGGAACACGCGCGGGAGGTCGGAGGTGAATTCGCGGCAGAGCAGGCGTTTATAGAGCTCGTTGCCCCGCGTACGGTTCTTATCGTAGCGACGGAGCCAACCGAAGGTCGAGAGGATGCCGGCCGTGTTCTGATCGGGATGCGAGGTCATCAGGAGCTTGTAGCGCGTATCCGTGAGAGAGGTCTTCGAGAGGATGGACAGGATCTCGGGATCGAGGTCGAGCTCGGAGATCTTGAAGTGGTGCTGCTGGCTGTAGAAGTGGGCGATCGCGCCGTCCACCGCCGTGAGGCCCGGCTCCAGGATCTTCGTATAAGGGTAGTTATTGATCGTGACCGCGGCGGCGATGCCGGCCGCCTGGCGGCTCAGGGAATGCATCACCGCGAAACGCGAATCGAAGGATTCGGTCGTTCCGAGCTCGGAGTTCCGCGCCTCGTCCTCGTTGTTGCTCTGGAT
>JASLCY010000250.1 GCA_030151925.1 Oligoflexus sp. | reverse complement strand
GTACATGAGGAGCGCCCGACGACGAAGAACGACGCCATCGCCTTTAGGAGAGGTTCCTCGAGCGGAGAGTGATGAAGAGGCCGTCGCGTTCCTTCTGAGCGATGCTCGTCCCTTCCCGGCCCGCGTGCCTCAGCGCCTCGCGCAGGGGCCGCGCTTCCTCCGCGAAAAACTCCTTGAGGGCTTCGAGATGCTCCTGCACGTCCTCCGCGCAGAGCCGGGCCTTCGGTTTTTCGAGCAGCGTGAGCAGGAGCTCGGGAAGCACCCCGTGGCTCTCGCCCGAGAGCAGGGCGACGAGCAAGGGCGCCCACGCCTTCTCCACCTGCCGATAAGCGGCGATCCGCGTAAAGGGTATGCGGCCGTAGGCGGCTCTCGCCGGGACATCGTAGTGCCCGAGGAAAGTCAGGAGATAAAGCAGGGCGTCGAAGGCCCTGGTCACGAGGTAACGCGAACGGAACGCCCCGTAGAGGACGAAGCCGTGCTGCTCGAGCGCCTCGGGATTCGAGGTGGAACCGAGGCAGAGCCAGCCGCGCTGATCGATCTTCAAACCGATATAGGGATAGAGGAAGGAATAGGCGCCGGCGACGTTGAGTTCGGGCCTGTGTTCGACGATCAAGGCGTTTTCGAGCAAGAGAGCCTCGGTTTCGCCTTCGCAAACCCGCCATTCCAAATGTTTTGCGGCGCGCACGATGCGCCGCATCTTACGCTGGCTGCGCTGCGCCTTGGCCCCGCGGTATTGAGCGAGGCGCTTTCTGAGGTTCTTAGCCTTGCCGACGTAAATGACCTCGCCGGCGGCATCGGAGAAGAGATAGACGCCGGCGGCGGCAGGCACCGTGCTGAGGAACTCGGCGCCGAACTTTTTATCGAAGTCTGGATTCACATGCGGGCCCCTTAATCGGGGATATCGATCACCTGAGCGAATTGAGCGGATTCGAAAGCGATCGTTTTCCCCTTCGCCGTTAAAGCTCCCGTATCGGGATTCACCGCGAAAGTGGTCACGGAATCGGAGCCTTGGTTAGCGACGACCAACCAGCGGCCCGTGGAGTCGAGGGAGAAGTGGCGAGGCCCTGTTCCGCCGGTTTTTACCGTGTTTTGCAGAGTGAGTTCGCCCGTCGCGCCCACCGACAGCACCGCGATGGTATCATCTCCGCGGTTCGACGCATAGACGAAATCGCCCGCCGGCGCGACCTGGACTTCGGCGCCGGTATTCGCCGGATTCGGCGTTTTTAAGGTCGAGACCGCGGAACCGAGGTTCGTGAGGGCGCCGTTGGCTCCGATCGTATGCGCCTGGATCGAGCTGCCTTGCTCATGGATCACATAGAGCCAGGGATGTTTGGGATGGATCGCCATATGCCGCGGGCCTCTGTCGGTCGCGGCGAGGGTCGCGGGCGAGAGGGGACTCAAAGCGCCGCTGGACGAAGTGAAGGTGAACTGCGCGATATAACCCGAACCGAGGCAGGGCACGTAGGCCGCGTTATTGGTCGGGCTCGTGAGGATCTCGTGGGCGTTCATGCCCGCCGCGAGATCGAGCGCCTGACTGCCGATCTGCCCGTCGTCGGTGAGCGGATAGCTCAGGACGTGGCCCGTGGAATAATTCGCGGTGAGGAGCCAATGCCCGGTGTTATCCAGGCTCAGATGAGTCGGTCCCGCGCCGTCGGCCGAACGCTCGTTGACGAGCTGCAATTCACCCGTCTTCGAGTTGAGGATGAAGGACTTCACTCCGCCGCTGTCGGTTTCGTTGACGGCGAACACATGGGTCCGCTTCGGATCGAAAGCGAGGAAGGTCGGCGCTCCACCGACCTGCGTGTTGCTCTTCAGCAGGGTCGCCGCCCCGGTCTCGCGATCGAAGTTATAGATATCGATCTTCCCGCTGCCGCCGCCGATCACGAGCAGGGCTTTTTTGCTCGCGGCCGTTCCATCGTCGGCCGTGGTGCCGCCTGCATTGGTATGAGCGCCCGCATTGCTGTTGGATCCGCCCGTGGAGGCGCCGCCGTTCGCCTGCGTATTCGCCGTCGACCCCGCATTGGTTTTGTCGCCGCCGTTGGTCGCATCACCGGAGCCGTCCGCCGTGGAACCGCCGTCCTCGACCGTGCTGGAAGCATCATGATGCAGGACCGGTGGCACGGGCCGCGCGGAACAGGCTACTGCGAGGAGCGCGTAGGCGATGAAGGGCGAGACTCTCGACGACCGTATTCTCATGGATAGTCCTAGATAAAGCCTTGTTCCAACGTTTCTTATCGGCATTTCACGGGGAAAAGGTTAGCATTTAGTAGGATTACGCATAGCCCCGACCTGGAGACCAAGAGCACTATGAAAAATCAATCATTCAAGTCACTTATCCTATTATCTCTCGGCCTGTCGTGGGCGGGGGTGGCGCTCGCCGCCGACAGCGCGGGCCATGAAGAAATTGAACATGGGCTCAATAACGTGAAACAAGGCACATCCGAGGCCGTTCAAGGCGTTGGCAAGGCGATTGATACGGCCGGTAAGAATGCCAATGAAGTCGGGCAACGCGTCGGGCGCAAAATAAAAGCCGCCACATGTCCTATCGTCGGTGATAGAAAAAATAAAATTTATTATGCAGCCGACAATAAAAATTACGAAGCTATGCTCGATGGCCAGAAATTCCTCGAAGACGACGACCGCGCTTGTTTCATGACCGAGGTCCGGGCGCGTGAAGCCGGCTATACCCGAGCCGCGAATTAAAGGAATCCTGTTGAAGCTCGCTCTCCTCATCACCCTTCTCACTCTAGCCGCCGGGCAGCCTCTCCCCGAGGAACCCGCGCGTCAGAGTTCGCCTCCGCTCCATCTCACGGCCTGCATCGATGAACGGCCGTGGATCCCGTTCACCAATCCCGACGCGACTCATCCCGGCGAGATGCAGCTGCTCGTGGCCAGGAGCATCACGAGCCTCGGCAGCACGATCACGACCACGCCCCTGCCTTGGAAACGTTGCCTGGAATCGGTCCGCACCGGGAAGATCGATGCCATGATAGGCGCGAGCGATGCCGCGCTGCTGCAGACCATCGTGGTGTTCCCGCGGACCGGCGGAGCGATCGACGCGAAGAGCTCGCTGGGCACTGCCCGCCTTCTGCTCGTGAAACGCCGGGACGATGACAAGGATTGGAACGGCCACGGTTTTGTGAACATCAACGCGCCCGTGGTGGCGGTCGCCCTCGGGACCGAGATCGTCTTCGATATGGTGAAGAAGTGGGGCGGGATCCCCGACAACGGCGCGAAGACCGATGAGCAGAACCTCAAGAAGCTGCTGCAGAAACGCGTCGATTTCATGGCCGGTTACGAATTCGACCTGGACCGGCTCATCGCCAAGAACGCCGGCGCGAAGATCGGCGAGAGGGTCACGGTCCTGCGGCCTCCCCTGGCCGAGACCCCCTATTATCTGGTTTTCTCCAAGCCCTTTTTCCAGAAGAATGAGGCCTTTGCCCAGAAGCTTTGGCAAGCGATCAGCGTTTTGAGGAGCAGACCATGAGATACATGTGCGAAGTCGATATCAACAGCAGCCTCGATAAGGTGGTCGCGCTCTTCGACGATCCGAGCAACCTGAAGCACTGGCAGCCGGGCCTCGTGAGCTGGGAGCTCATCAGCGGCGAGAGAGGGCAGCCGGGGGCCAAGGCCCGCCTTCAGCTCAAGATGGGCGATCAGACCGTGGAGATGATCGAGACCGTCACGGTCCGCAACCTGCCCAAGGAGTTCGCGGGGGTCTACAAGGGCAACGGGGTGACGAACAAGGTGCGGAACGGCTTCGTCGCCATGGGCCCGAACAAGACCCGCATGATAGTCGAGCAGGAGTTTGAATTCAGCGGCTTCATGAAACTCATGAGCAAGGTGCTTCCGGGCGTCTTCAAGAAGACCACCCAGAACTACCTCGACCTCTTCAAGGCCTTCGTCGAAGGCCGTGCCTAAGGCTTATTTCTCGGGGCGCGCGAAAAGCTCGGTGGGAATATACGTGCGCAGCGTCGCTCCCGGCTTCAACCAGAAGAGCTCGAGCGCTATCCTATAACGCGGCCCCTCGTAATATCGAACATGGAACGCATGGTAGCCCTTCGTGAGCTGCGCCTGGCCGGAGGCCTCCTGGTGCGGGTGGAGGCCATCGTTATCGATCACGCGTTTGCCGTCGATATCGAGCGTGCTGCCGTCATCCGAATTCAGGATGAAGGTGTACTGGCCGTCCGCGGGTATATTCACGCGCCAGTTGATATCGAGGCCGAACCATTCCACGAGATCGGGAATGCCGGGAAAACCCTCGTTGAAATCGTGGTCGGGCACGTCGAGCTGTTTCAGGCACACGTCCTTCACCTTCTTCAAGGTCGTGAAGTCCGGGAGGTTCGCCTGGTTTTCCGGGAGGGTGTAGAGGCCGGCCACCAGCATGCGATCGGGCGATTCCGGGCATTCGGTGAAGATCGGGGTCACCGGGGTCACCGGCGTTACGGGTTCGAGGGGCTGATCGTTTTTATTGCCGTCCTTCGATTTGCCCCCGCCGACGAACGATGCCGTCTTGCAGGAAAGCAGGCCGAGTCCCATAGAGCCTACCAAGATCCATTCCGCTATACGCATGCTTTAGCCTCCCGTTCTTGAGCGCCTTGCGACATCCTTTAAGCGGCGCTCTCCTAAGCTCTCGACTATTGTGCCTTTTTTCCATAGAGCTCGCAAGTTCTCCGGACCGGCCCGCGAGTTTCCGCACAATTCATTTTCCGCCTATCGATTCAATAGTTTGACGAGAGGGCGCGGCGCTTGCGACTAGGCTCGGCGGCCGCGTTTGCCTTAGATTCTCGGAGAAGGCCGGGCCTTCGCGACATTCATCCGACGATCCAGGGAAGGAGTTCATCATGGCAGCAGCTCTCGCAACGGACGAGAAAAAAGCTAGTGCGACGAAGCACATCGTGACATCTATTATCGGCGGCGCCTTGCTCTATTACGCTCACAAGAACCGGGAATCGACCCCGGGACGCCTCGCCAGCATCGCCGGCGCCTCGCTCCTCGGACGCGGCATCTCGGGCGTTGCGGGCATCATCTGAAGGATAGCCATGCGGCCAGGCAAGTTCATGTTATGCACGTTGGTCCTAACCATGGGGTGCGTGAGTTCTTCCCTGAGCCGTGAAGGACCCACGTCTCTCGCCTTGCCGCCGCCGGCGACCGCTCCTCTGGTCCGCCTTCTTTATGAGGCGGCGCCACCGCATTCCGAACTGTCCGGCTTCGCGCCTCTGATCGACGGCAGCGACGCTTATTACGCGCGCGTGGCTCTCGCTCAGGAAGCGCGCCGCAGCCTCGATATCCAATACTACATCTGGGAGAAGGACAAGACGGGCCTCGCGCTCCTCTCCTATGTCCTGGACGCGGCCGAGCGCGGCGTGCGGGTCCGCCTGTTGATCGACGATATACATGCCGGGGCGAACCGCGAGTTTTTCGGGGCCCTGGACCGCCATCCGAATATCGAGATCAGGCTCTTCAACCCCGCGCCTTCCGACAGCCAGGGCCTGTCCAAGGTCAGCCGCGGCCTGGAGCTCGCCTTCGGTTACAGCGAGATGAACAAACGCATGCACAACAAAGCGTTTATCGCCGACGGGCTCTTCGGCATCGTCGGCGGGCGGAATGTGGCCGACGCCTATTTCGACCTCGATAAAGACCGGAGCTTTCGCGACTTCGACATGCTCGCGGCCGGGCCGGTGGTCGGGCAACTCGAAATGGCTTTCGACGAATATTGGAACAGCTCGCGCAGCTTCGCTTTAGCCCGTCGCTCAGAGGACGAGAGTGAGGTGGAGGGCGCGGATTGGGAAGCTTTGCGGCAGAAATACGAGATCGCGCGGACCAGCGAGGATCAGGAGCTTTTCGAGGAACGCCATGCGCCGCGTCCGCACGAGATCGCCCATTTCGTGAAGACGCTGCGCTGGGCGCCGGCGGTCGCGGTCTATGATTCGCCTGAATCCGTGGCGGACGAGAGCGGCAAGGTCATCGCCCGGGAGCTCCAGAAATGGCCCGAGCCGCAGGCGAGCTTCATCGCGGAATCAGCTTATTTCATACCGCCGCGCGGCCTGCTCGTGAAACTGAAGGCTTATGCGGATCGCGGCGTGAAGGTCGAGATCCTCACCAATTCGCTGCGGTCCAACGACGTTCTGCTGGCTCACGCGGGTTATGCCGCCAAGAGGAAGGCGGTCCTGGCCACGGGCGCGGAGCTCCACGAGTGGCGCAACGCGTATTCGAAGGACAAGACCGCGACCGGCATCTACGCGAGCCGCGCGAGCCTCCACACCAAGAGTTTCGTGATCGACCACCGCTACACCTTCGTCGGCAGCATGAACCTCGATCCGCGCTCCATCCGCCTCAACACCGAAGGCGGCCTGATGATCGAGAGCGCCGAGATCGCGGCGATGGTGGAGAACTTCATTCACGGCGGCATGGACGAGAACGCCAGCTGGCGCGTGACTCTCGATTGCCCGCAGCGGTTCGCCTCGGGGAGCTGCGAGACGCGCGACAAGATCTTGCATTGGCGGGGGAAGGAAGGCGATCGGGAGATCACTTTGAATTCCGAGCCGGAAACGGCCGGTTGGAAAGACGTCCTGGTTCGGATGATAGGACGTCTTCCCATCGAGGACTCACTTTGATTTAGTCGCCGTTTTCTTGGCTTTGGCCTTGGCGGGAGCCTTGGTTTTCGGAGCGGTCTTCGCGGCTTTCTTGCGAAGGGCTGCGGTGCTGAGGTTAGGGATGACGGAAGTCGGCACCGAGGACGGGAACTTGTAGTTCGAGTAGTCGGCTTTCACGAGCTCATTATAATGGGTGAGGAAAAGCACATCTTTCTGCTCTTCCGTAAGGCCGGTGTTGTTCTCGACTTCCATGAAAACCGGGGTTTGTCTCGTCACGTAGTTGCGTTGGAAACGGTTGAGGTTTTCCCAGGTAAGTTTCATCTTGAATCCCCTTGTAATGAGTGCGTCTCTGCTTTAGCTGCAGCCCCCACATTATCCACAGGAAAAGGCGCGGGGCAACGGGTTTGTCGTTTCCCGCACCTTTTGGCCTAGTTAATTAGGGCGACCTGACGCTCTGCTCTGGGCCTGGTTCCGTTCCCGGCCTCTATGCGCCCCCTGGCCCGAAGGACCTATGTTACTTCGCTTATGATCGTGCCCTTCATCTATGTTGATTTTGGCTTGACGATCGCGAACCTCGTCGTCGTGAAGAGCCTGCGCATGTTTCTTGGGTTCGCCGCCGCTGTTTTGTTTGCCATGGTGCTTAGGGGAATCTTCTTCGTGCGTATGGGTTGCCATGAGATGCTCCTTTCCGCGGTTCTTATCTCGCTTCCCTGTCTGCACTGCAATATGCAGACCAGACTTCGAAACGCTTTCGTCCTGCGATTCACGAAAATAAACGACGGCTGCAGCCCGAGGAGCATCACATCCGAGTGGATGAAAGCACGGATGCGTTTTCGCTTGGGGTTTGAGCGGCGAGCCGTGCACAATGGAATCCACGGTTTTTCCCGCACCCGGAGAATTCCCATGTCTTGGTTAGCACCCAAACCGTCTCTCGCCGAAGAGGATGTGAACAAGTCCCTGCGCCTCCTCATGTTCGACGGCTCCGCTTCCACGGTGATGGGCTCGCTCACCGGCGGCGCTTTCCTCGTGACCTTCGCCCTGCTGCTGGGAGCGAGCAACCTCGCGATAGGTTTTATCGCGGCGGCGGCTCCCCTCTCGCAGATCATGCAGGTGCCGGCCATCCTCCTGATCGAGAAGTTTCGGCAGCGGAAGCGCATCGTGGTGCTCACCTCGGGGCTGGCGCGATTCTCGCTGATATTCTGCGCGCTCGTTCCCTGGTTCCTGCCGGAGCATTACCGGCTCATGGGATTCGTCGTCGGGCTCTACTTCTATAACGCCATGTCCTCGATCTCCGGCTGCGCCTGGAACTCGTGGATGCACGACGTCATCCCGCACGATATCCTCGGCCGTTTCTTCGGCAAGCGGCTCGCGGTCTCCACCGGCCTCGCGGCCCTGTTATCGCTGGCGGCCGGCGTCTGGATCGACAAGAGCCTGCTGCCGGGCTACCGGCTGGCGACTTATTCGTGCCTCTTCACGCTGGGCTCGCTCTTCGGCCTGCTCAGCTCCCTCGCCCTCTCGATGATGGCTGAGCCGCAGATGGGCCAATATCCTAAGGTGCATCTGCTGCCTCTGCTCAAGGAGCCTTTCAGCGACAGGAACTATAGGAGGCTCATCGTGTTCCTCGCGGTGTGGAACTTCGCGGCGAACCTCGCGGCGCCCTTCTATACGGTCTACATGATCAAGGAATTGAATATGAGCCTCGGCTGGATCATCGGGCTCTCGGTCCTGAGCCAGCTGATCAACGTGGGCTTCTTCCGCATCTGGGGCGTGCTCGCCGATCGTTTCAGCAACAAATCCTGCCTGACCGTGGCGGGCCCTCTATTCATCATCGGCATCGGCCTCTGGCCTTTCCTGACCCTACCCGATAAACACGTGCTCACGGTTCCCCTGCTGATCCTGATCCATATCCTCTCGGGCATCTCGACCGCCGGCGTCACGCTCTGCTCAGGCAACATCGCGCTCAAGGCCGCTCCGAAAGGCAAGGCCACCGTCTTCCTCGCGACCAACTCCCTCACGAACGGGGCGGCGGCTTCCATCGCGCCTGTCATCGCCGGTTATCTGTCCGACGTCTTCAAGCCGGAAGAGCTTAAGCTCGACTTCGTGTGGCACTCGACCGCGATCAACGCCGATCGTTTCCATTTCTCCGCTTTGAGCTTCCAGGGTACGGATTTCGTCTTCGTGCTGGCTTTCCTGGTCGGCCTCTACGCGATCCACCGCCTGCTCGCCGTTTCCGAATCGGGCAGCGTGAGCGAGCGCATCGTCATCACCGAGCTCTACCAGGAGACGCGCCACGCGCTGCGTTCGGTCGCCAACGTCGGCGGCATCCGCCACATGACTTATTTCCCCTATGCGGTCCTGATAAGGGCGGTCCATCAAAGCCGGAAGGGCATCGGCCATATCAAAAGAAAAGTGCGCCGCCCCCCGAAAGCGGCGCGCACCTCATGATAGGGCTAGCGTGAGGATCAGGGACGGGCTTTGGCCTGTTGCCCCTGGAAATAGCGCCCGACCTCGAGGGGGTCGGCGGCGATGATATTCCAGATCGCCTGGTACTTCTCGAGGTTGAGGCGGACGAGCAGGCGATCCTCGCGTTCTATCCTCTCGCCGAGCTGGGCGCTGCAGATCCTCGCGGTGTCCGCCACCTGCGTGAAGCTCTCCGCGGTGAGCAGATCCTTCGGCCCGATCGTGAATCCGACCTTCACGACCGCTTCCGCATTGAGCTCGCAGAAGCTGGGGCCCTGCGTGTAGCAGGACGGGTGCGAGCCGAAGGCGAAGGCGCGCAGGCTCTCGCAGGTCACCGGCTCGCCGCTCGCGAAGAATCCCTCCATCTCCGTCTGCAGGCAGGTCCGCACGTTGTCGCGCCACTCGTTGCCGTCGCCGGGAAAGGTATCGGCGTTGAGGCCCGGCTTCGAAGGCTCGAAGACGAGGGACGAGAGTTTGTTGCAATACTTCACGCCGTAACCGAGCGCGTAGCCCTGGTCGCCGCAGGCGATGCGTTCCGCCTCGACGCAGGAGTAGTATTCGCAGGTTCCGACGAGGGCCGAGCACCTATCGTTCGGCGAAGCGGAAGACGAGAGGGACAGGGCGAGGGGCAGCAGCAGATTGAGCATGATAAACCTCAAAAAAAAGAGACTCGGGCTCCAGTATTCATGCAAGAGCCATAGTCTCTTTTGAGGCAGCCTAATAGATTGATTTTATAGAATTAATCTAGAGTTCATCCGTCCGGGATGCGACGCCTGTCAAAACTTTTGACAAGGCGTCCTCACGCTCACTGGACTTTCACGTCCGGACCGCTCTTCTTCGAGAGATAGATGCGGCCGATGGCGAAACCGGCGACCACCGCACCGGCGGCGTAGAGATAAGGTTTCTCCTTGATGTGCTCATTCAAGGCGCCGGCCTGCGTTTTCGCCTGCTCATAAGCGCTCTGCAGGCTATCCGCGACGACGACCTTCTGCTCTTCGATGACTTTCTGCAGTTCGCCTCGAGCGGCCAGCGCGCGGCGTTTCAAGCGATGCAGGTGATGGACCGCGTCGTGGGGCAGCGGGATGCCGAACACCGTATTTTTCAGGGGCGGCGTCGCGATGAACGATCCACCCTCATTGTCGAAGCGTTCGATAGCATCTTCCGGGATTTCGTCGCTCGGCGCATTCTCCATATCGCCCAGCTCGTCGCTGACGGTGAGGAGGGAGTCTTTGCTGATCTCCATATCGCTGCCTTCGAAATCGACCGAATGATAGTTCTTCCTGCGATTTGCTCGTGCCATGTTGAATTTCCTTTATGCTAAGACCTTGAGAATTTGCTGAAGCTCGAGGGTGGAATACCACGATTCAGGTTCTGCGCGTCTTTGCAGGAAGTAAAGGCGGGTCTTGCGAGGGCTGGGCCGAAAGTCCCGATTTCCTTGGACTTCCGGCATTCTCATGAATTATTTGGAGCTGTCGAGCAGGGCGGATTCGTTCTGCGTCACGGCACAGGGCGCCTGGCTTTGGGGAAGATCCTGGATGGCGAAGGCGCCGAGGCAACTCAGGCGTTTGACGAGCTCTTCTTTGGTGATGACCTCGGGCTGGTGCTCGGCTTGCTCTGCATATTCCTCGTCGGTGAGGAAGGCTTTCTCGCTGTAGGCCTTATTCCAGTATTGGTCGAACGCCTCGAACTCCGGGAAGGCCTTCGCCATGTCCCCGTCCTTGAACGAACAACGGCTCGCCTGCAAGGTTTCATCCAGCGTTTTCAGGACGGCCGCGTTCAGCTGCTCCGCTTTCTGATCCCATTCGGGCTTGCCATATTTCTTGAGCTGAAAGTATGAATGACTGCAGCCCTCCACTGCGATATTGATGGGTTGACCGTTGACGGTGAAGACCGAAGGGTTGAGCAGGACTCCGTATTGGGTGTTCGCCAGACGGTTCAGGTACGCCCCCACCGTGGCGACGCGAGCCGAGGTCTTCACGCCGGACTCCTCGGAGGCGCTTTCGGAACGCTTTTTACAAGCGGTCGAAAGGGCGAGGATCACAAGGGAAACGGCGAGGGTTTTGCAAACCATAAAAGGACTCCTAGCATCCGAATAATGCTGGGGGATCTATCGGCAGATCAGGGTGCGGCCTTTAACCAGGGAAAACAGGGAGGTGGATCATGTCTCGTATATTCATCACAGGCTCGGCCGACGGGCTCGGGCGGCTCGCCGCCGAAAAGCTGGTAGCGGCGGGCCACAGGGTGGTTCTGCACGCCCGCAGCGAGAAACGCGCGGCGGAGGCGAAGGCTCTGGTTCCCCAGGCGGAAGACGTGCTGATCGCCGACGTCGAGACCTTGCAGGCGATGGAGCGGCTCGCCGCGGACGTCAACCGGCTCGGCCCCTTCGATGCCGTGATCCACAACGTCGCGATCGGTTACAAGGAGCCGCAGCGTTTGACCGCGGACGGCATCCCGCATGTTTTTGCGATCAATTCTCTCGCGCCTTACGTGCTGACGGCGCTGATCGCGCCTCCCAAACGCCTGGTCTACCTCAGTTCGGATCTGCATCGGCACGCGGACCATTCGCTGCACGACATGCTGTTCAAAGAGCGTCGCTGGTCGGGCCTGGCCGCTTATTCCGAATCGAAGTTTCACAACGCCCTGCTCGCTTTCGCGGTCGCGCGCCTCTGGCCCCAGGTCTTCGCCAATGCGATGGAACCGGGTTGGGTGCCGACGAAGATGGGCGGGCCGAGCGCTCCCGACGACCTCGACCAGGGCTGCGAGACGCAGGCTTGGCTCGCGACGAGCGATGAGCCCTATGCGAAGGTCGCGGGTGAGTATTTCTTCCATAAACGCCCGCAAGAACCCGCACCGGCGACCCATGATAAAACGAAGCAGGAGCAGTTCCTCGCCTTCTGCGCGAAGCTTTCCGGCATCTCTCTGAAGGCATGAACGTACAGTGAAGGCGATCGCCTTCACTTTTCTCCGTCAAAGACGCAGTGAATATCCCGAATTCATCAGGCACGGTCTGTGCATTAGTCACGAGCGACACCGGGTCTCAACCTCAGCGTTGTTACCTGAAGACGACGCTCGACAAGCGTTCCATACTTTTCTCAAGAAAGAGGTATCTATGCTTCGCACACTCATGACTTCAGTACTTCTCGGCGGTTTGGTTTTCTCCGGCGCGGCGTGTACAAAGACCAAGCAGGAAGCTCGCCGCGAAGGCGCAAAAGAAGTTCGTGACGCTCAGAAAGACGTCATCGATGCGCAAAAAGATGTGAAAGACGAGCAGAAGGACGTTGAGAAAAAACAGGTCGACGTCGAGAAAGCTCAACAGGACGTAGAGAAAGCCGAGATCGACGCTCAGAAGAAAGTCGAACAGGCTAAATAACCGGACTGAGAAGAAGCCCTCTTATCGATGGGAGGGCTAGGCCCAAGGAGGAGGGCGCCCGGAGTGTACA
>JASLCY010000235.1 GCA_030151925.1 Oligoflexus sp. | reverse complement strand
CAAAATTCCTGAGCTATATTAGAAACATACTTCCCGTAAAAATAGTCTCTTCAGTTTTAATACAACTCACCCGATGGAGAATTTAGCGCGAGCTCAAACTGTCGCCTAAAGGATGATATGAAACTCCAATTTTTAGCATTCGGCATCATACTGGGTCTGACTGCCTGCGGTGATCGTGACTTTAATGGCGGCACGCGCAGCACCACGGTGAAGAAGTCTCCTGCCTCCGGCGACGCCACGGCCAACAGCGGCGACTCCACTCCAGCCGGCGATAACACGCCTGCGGGCAACGTCTCCCAGCTGCCTTCGGTGGACGGCGACCTCGAACGGCATGTGGATAGCTTTCCCGTCTATCTCTCGGGCAGCTTCTATCCCCTCGTCGTGAAACACGAGAAGTACGACTTCAGCCTCGACGTTAAATCGGGCAGCAACAGCTTCAGCCTCGTCGATACCAACAGCTCGAAGACGCAGACCAACAATCAGATCAACCGCGCGCCTATCACGGACAGCTTCAAACAAGGCACTCCGGGCTCTTCGATGAAAGAGCAGTTCGTGCAGCAGGGCAAGAAAGGTCTGGTCGATATCCTCGTCGTCATCGACAACTCAGGCTCGATGTCCGACGAGCAGCAGAACCTCGGCTCGAAGATGAATTACCTGCTCCAGGCCGTGAACGATGCTCAATGGCAGATCGGTGTCGTCACGACTTCGCCGAAGCAAAACGCGGCCGGCGCGGACATCTGCCAGATCACTATCATCAAGCCCTCCGACGCCGACGCGACAACCAAATTCGCGAACGCTATCAATGCGGGCCTTAGCGGCGACGGCAACGAGCAAGGCATTCGCCAGGCCGTAAACGGCCTCAAATGCAACGAGAACCCTTGGATTCGCCAGGATTCATCCGTAGCGGTCCTGATCGTCAGCGACGCGGACAACTGCTCGGACGGCAAGGGCTGCGGCTCCAACGCCTGGGCCAGCGAGATTTATCTCGAAGACTACGTGGAAAAAACCATGGGCCGCGAGATCAATAAAAACGCGGCGTTCTACGGCATCTTCAGCCCGCCCGGCAACACCTGCCCCAGCGCGGAAAGCACCGGCAACATCTATCAGAGGCTGGTGAATTACAAGATTCCCGCCGGTAAATCACGCTACGGCCGCATCTGCGATGCCGACTACAAATCGACCCTGACCATGATCTCGAACGATATCGCGCTGCTCCTCAAGAACCAGTTCGAGCTCGGTTCCATCCCCGACAGCGGCAGCCTCACGCTCAAGGTCGACGGCCAGGCGATCCCGGCCGCGAATTACAAGATCAATAACAAGACCATCAGCTTCGTCGAAGGCAAAGAACCGGCCAACGGCAAGACCCTGACCGCGGAATATGCGGTCGGATCGATTCCCATGTTCTCGAAGGTCGTATTAACGAATGCACCAGCGCCCGAAACGCTGTCGGTGAAAGTGGGCGGCAGCGTCCTGCCGGCGAGCGCTTATTCGGTGAACGGCAAGGAGCTGAGCTTCAAGACGCAACCGGCCGCGCTTTCGAGCATCACGGTCGATTATCGGGTCGCCGGCGTCCTGAGCAACGCTTTCGCCCTCGATAAGGCTCCGATCAATAACTCGCTCAAGGTCCTCGTGAACGACAAGGCGCCCGTGGGCATGTCCTACGACGCGGCCGCGAACCAAGTGCTCTTCAATCCGGCGCCGGGCGACGGCTCCGTGATCAAGATCAGCTATGATTACCGCGTCGGCCCCCAGTTGACCTATAACGTTCCCGTCGAGATGGGAGCGATCAACCTCAAGCTCTATGATGGCGCAAACCCGATCCCCTTCACGATCACGGGCAACAACATCACTATCCAAGCGGCTAACCATGCCGTCGGCAAGAATCTGCTCCTCAAATACGATATCCCCGACGGCTCGGTCCGTAAGTTCATCTTGCCTTCATTGCCCGACGCGAACTCGGCCGTGATCTCGGGCGGTCCGGCTTCCTGCTCGATCGGCAACGGCTTCACGATCAACGGCGCAGAGCTCGACGCGAGCTGCGCGGTGAATGCGAAGACTAATCTGAGCGTGAACTACAACGTCTCGACCGTCACCAGGAGCTATAAGCTCGAAGGCGTCAATGACCCGGAAAAAGGCAAATGGAAGGTTTTCGTCGATGGCGTCGCCGTCACCGACTTTAGCCGCATCGGCGACGTCATCACACTGTCGTCGTCCTACGTACCGAAAGAAAACGTGAAGGTCACGGTTCAATACCAGGTCGGTGAATGATCGCCGGACCGCATCGAAGAAAGGAGGGCTCATGACTCGCGCAAGTCGTCAGGGGCCCTTTTCTCTGCGCGCGATCCGCGTCTGCGAATTGCCCCAGGATCTGGCCCATATCGACCTCTATCTTGAGCATGACGGCCGGTTCCTGCCCTATACAGGGGCTAAAGAAGAGTGGACGCCTCGGCAGAAGATCGAGCTTCTGCAGAAGAACGAGTTCGTCCTCTTCGTCGAAGCGGAGCGCGAGAAGGAGATCCGTCGCGTCATCGACAGCGAGGAGATTCTGCCCCCGACCAATGAGGAAGGCTTTTCCCTCATCATCGCCGACGGCCTTTCCGAATTCATGAAAACGCGCTACAACCAGCCGATCACGGCAACGGAAAGCCGTATTTTCAAGGGCATCGCGACCGCGCTGCAGCACTATCTCACGGGCGAGCCGCGCCTTCGCCAGCTGATCGAACGCATGGCCCTCCACGATCCCTATACCTTCTACCACGGCATGCGCACGGCCGCTTACACGATCGCGCTCGCGCCTGGGAAAAACCTTTGGGATCTCGCTCTCGGCGCCATCTTCCATGATGCCGGCAACCTCTATCTCCCGGCCGAGCTCCTCAATCGCCCCGGTCCGTTGCAGGACGATGAATGGCTCAAGGTGAGGCGCCATCCGGAAGACGGCCACGACCTCCTCAAAGGCCTCGGCCTCTCGCGTATCGCGATGGACCTCGTCCTGCACCACCACGAACGCGCGGATGGGGAAGGCTACCCGCATCGCCTCAAAACCAAGGATCTCTCGCCGCTCGTCCGCCTTTTGAGTTTTGCTGAAGTCTTCACGGCCCTCACGCATCCGCGCGGTTATCAGGTCGCGCACAGCCCGGAGGAAGCTTTGGGGCTGATGCGGCACGGCCTTTCGAGTTATCTCGACCCCAGCCTCTTTGCAGGTCTGGCGCGTCTGATCGGACAGGACCCGTCACAGCCTGTGCCGCAGGTCTCCTAGCGCCGAAGCCGTCGTGCTTCCATCCTCCCCGGAAAACCGCTTGCGCCTCCCTCCCATTGGTCTAAAATGCCTCAGACGGTCTGTCTACGGAGGTTTCCTAGTGCTGGCATTTCTCATGAGCGCGCTGCTTGCCGAAGCGCCCATCGATCGCTCCCAATCCCTCGATAAGCCAGCCGACGAACTCCGCACCAACGTGGAACCGATCGATTCAGCGGTCGAAGAGCCCTCGAGCGATCTTCTCGATGCCCCGCAGAAAGAAAAGCAGCTGGCCTTCGAATCCGGCCTCGCCCTCAGCGTCGGCCCGGTCATGCCGTGGTCTGAGGTCGGCGCGAGCATCTTCTGGCAGAAATACCACATCATCCAGAGCCTGAGCCTCGGCGGCGGGAACTTCGAGTTCTCGGACAATTACAAAGGCCGCAATTATAAGGTCAAAACCGATGCCCAGAGCATGTAC
>JASLCY010000215.1 GCA_030151925.1 Oligoflexus sp. | reverse complement strand
TGGATCTCTATCATGCAGGGGAAGCCGAGGCCTTCGAGATCTTCTATGCCCGGCATCTGCCGCGGGTCGTCGGTTACGCTCGAAAGAAGGGCCTGGAGGCCGAGCTCGCCCAGGAAGCCGGGCAGGAAGCTTTCCTGCGGCTGCACAAATCGATTCACGCTTATAAAAAAGGCTGCCCGGCCCTGCCTTGGTTCTTCACCATAGTTCATAACTGCGTCCTCGACGCGATTCGCCAGAGAAACAAGGTCGTGCGGATGCGGGAGGCGGTCGCCCGCCTCGACGAGGGGCGGAAGGGCGAAGAAGCGGGCTTCGATGTGGAGAACCTCTTCCAGGGCCTGACGCCGGAGCAGAAGGAAGTGGTGAGGCTGCGCGTGATGCAGGACCGCTCCTTCAAGGAGATCGCGGAGAGCCTCGGCAAGCAGGACGCCGCGATCCGCAAGGCCTATGAGCGCGCTTGCCTGAAACTCAGGGCGCTGTTGAGCAAAGAAGATCATGCGGAGGAGACGAAGCCATGATGCAAGGACCCGAAGACGATCTCGCGGACTTTCTCGCGATAGATCAGGAAGAGAGCGTGAAGCCGCCCCCCGCGCCGAGCATGATCGTGAAGGACCTGGTGGCTTCTCCCGCCCGGCTCGCCGTCGTCTACGTCCTGGGCGCGGCTCTGGGCTATCTCCTGTCCCTGGCGATCTGCGCGCAATGTTCGATAGGCTTGAGCCCGGTGGCCTGGAAGACGGCCACGTTATTGGATGGAATGCCCGACCCGCTCTGCCCGCTCACCTGCGGCTTCGTGTTCGGGATCTCGCCGACCCTGGTCTCGCTGCTGCTCCTGAGCCGCTTCCAGCATCGCTACCTCCTGTTCCGTCTGCCGTGGATCCCTATCCTGATCCCGATCCTGGCCTCCGCGTTCCTGGTCTTCAGGAACGTCGACCACTCGTGGGCCTGGCATAGGATCTGGTTGCTGGCGGCGATCGCCACGCCTTATGTCATCGAGGGGATCGCTGCGATCCTTTTGCGGCAGGAGCGGTCGAAAGCCGTTTAGATTTTCCCGACCGGGAAGAATTCGAGCGCGGTGAAACCAAAGCCCTTCACGTCCTGCAGCGCGATATCCGGCGCCGTGAACATGGCCACGCCCTGCCCCGTTCCCGGACCCGGCTGCAGATTGAAATGCGCGACGCGGCTCGCGATCGCCTTCCCGGAATCGACCCACTGGATCGCCGGGAACAGACTCGCGATCTCCGCTCTCAGCAAGGGAAAATGCGTGCAGCCGAGGACGACGACGTCCAGGTTCTCGGCCGTGAAATCCCGCAGGATGTCCTTCAGCTCGCCGAGGTCGGGCTTCTTCCCGCGCAATTTCTCTTCGGCTATGGCCACAAGCCGCGAACTGCCGACCTTCACCACCGCGCAGTCGCTCGCGAACTCGCGAATCAGCTCATCCGTGTAAGGCCGCTTGACCGTCGCGGGCGTGGCCAGCAAACCGATCACCTTCGAACGGCTCATGGCCGCCGCGGGTTTGATCGCCGGGACGACGCCGATCACGGGAAAGGAGAAACGTTCGCGCAGCGGAGGCAGGACGATCGTGCTCGCCGTGTTGCAGGCGACGATCAGCAGCTTGCATTCCACGCGGTCGAGGGCTTTCTCGATCACGTGCGGGACGCGATCGACGAGCCAGCTCTCCGGCTTGTCGCCGTAAGGCAGCCCCGCGTTATCGCCGACGAAGGCATAACTGAGCCCCGGATGCTCGGCGCGCACCGCTTCGAGGATGCTGAGCCCACCCACTCCCGAATCGAACACCATCACGTCAACGTTCAAAGGCATAAAATCACGACTCCGTCAGCTCCCCTCATTGTACGCAAAAAGCCTTGCTCCTCAAGGTCAAAGTCGGGACAATGACCTCGCCTAGGCACTGATCAGGAGCGTAAGAGCGCATGCCTTCTCTCGTCGAATTTCCCCGCACTTCCCGTAGCTTGCGGACTCGCTTCGCGCCGAGCCCAACCGGCTTCCTGCATCTCGGCCATGTTGCCTCCGCAATCTATGTATGGGGTCTGGGCCGGAAATTAGGGGCTGAAATCGTTCTGCGCCTCGAGGATCACGACCAGGGCCGTTCGCGCCCTGAATACGAGAAGAGCATACTCGAGGACCTCGAATGGCTCGGATTCCAGGCCGATATCGGAGTGACGAGCGCGGGCGGGCCGTCGCGGTTCAGGCAGAGCGATCATCCCGAACGTTATGAGCAGGCGATAGCGATCCTCGGCGACAGGGTTTACCGCTGCAATTGCAGTCGCAAGGACATCCAGGCCCGCACTCCGGGCGTTCACGAGGAACTTCGCTACGACGGCCGTTGCCGGACGCTCGATGCCGGCCCCAACGTGCGGGCGATCATGGATTCCGCGGAGGAATCGTTCTACGACGGCTGCGTGGGCTATCAGAAGCAGAACCCGGCGCTGCAATGCGGCGATCTCCTGCTCAAGGATCGCGATGGATTCTGGACCTATAACTTCGCGGTGATCGTCGACGACATCGCCGAGGACGTCAATCTCATCATCAGGGGGCAAGACATACTCGGAGCGACCGGAAGGCAGCTGCAGCTGAGGCGAAGGCTCGCTCCCGAAGCCGACGAGCCGAAGTTCTACCATCATCCTTTGATCTGGGAGGACGCGACCCGGAAGCTCTCCAAGCGCGATCGCTCGACCTCGCTCGCGCAGTGGCGAGCGCAGGGTTTCTCCGCCGCCGAGATCATAGGTAAGGCCGCGCACGCCGTCGGCCTCCTGCCGCACGAACAGCCTTTACACGCGAAGAACGTCCCGGAGTTGTTCCATGAAAGAGACTGACCTCATCGCCGCTCTCGAGACCTTGAGCCCCTCGAATCCGAATATCCTCGTCGGCATCGGCGACGACGCGGCCGTGGTCAAGGCCCATCAGAGGGATTCGCTGGTCTGCACCGATATGCTGATGGAAGGCGTGCATTTCAAGCTCGCCACTGCCACGCCCGCTCAAATCGGGCACAAGGCGCTCGCCGTGAATCTCAGCGACATCGCGGCGATGGGCGGCTCGGCGGAATCCGCGTATATCTCGCTCGCGATTCCCCGGCGCCTCGCGAACAGGGAGTTCATAGCCGCCTTCTACCGGGGCGTGCAGGCCCTGGCCTCGACCTTCGGCGTGGCGATCGCCGGCGGCGATACCAATATCTGGGACGGCCCGCTCGTCGTGAACGTGACCGCGATCGGCCTCGCTCACAAAAAAGGCCCGATCCTGCGCGCGGGCGCCGCAGTCGGCGACACCATCTTCGTCACCGGGCCGCTCGGCGGAAGCATCGAGGGCCATCATCTCGATTTCCGCCCGCGCCTCGACGAGGCCAAGCTCCTGCTCGACCACTTCGATGTGCGCAGCATGATGGATATCTCCGACGGCCTCGCCAAGGATCTCCGGGAGCTCGCGCGGCAGAGCGAGGTCGCCGCCCATCTCAATCCCGAGGCCCTTCCGCGCCGGGCTCATATCGCAGCGAAAAAGAACGCCTTAGAACATGTCCTTACCGATGGCGAGGATTTTGAGTTATGCTTCACCCTCGACGCGATAGACAGCGCAAGGCTGCTCGCGGATTCGCGTTTCCAATTCTGCACAGCGATAGGGACTATGCATGAGGGCGCCGGCCTCTACTGGCAAGGCGCCACGCCCGAACCTATCACTCTGCGGGGCTATGAGCACGGAGAGGATGCATGACATTTGATGCCAGGGCTGAAGCGCGCGATCGCCAGGATCGAGCGTGGCTGCTTCAGCTCGTGAAAGAATTTCAGGATATCGTCGTCTACTACAGGTTGAGGCTTACGCAGCCCTTTATCCGTTTCGACGACTCCGAGGCCCAGCTCGGTTCATGGAACGCCTATACCCGCACTCTGACTCTCAGCCGCAACCTGATTGAACGCCATAGCTGGGACGTCGTGCTCGAGATCTTCAAACACGAGCTCGCGCATATGTGGGTGAGCGATCAAGGCCGCGACGAAGGAGAGCCGCACGGCCTCGTTTTCCAGGAAGCCTGCCGTCGCCTCGGAGTCGCGCCCTGGGCCCGCGCAGCCTCGGTCGAAATCAATCCTGACACCGCCCGTTCAGCTCATCGCGGTTTAAGCGAGGAAAAAGAACGTCAGATTCGTCGCGTCGAAAAGCTATTATCCCTGGCGCAATCGTCGAATCCGAACGAGGCGGCCCTCGCGATGGAACGCGCCCGGGAGCTGAGTATCCAGTATCAAATCGATAGGCGCACCGAAGAACGCCACTATACGTACGTCCTGATCCAGCACCGGAAGAAGACGATGCCGGCTCATCAGAACGCCATCGCCAGCATCCTCTGCACGCATTTCTATGTCGACTGCGTGAGCCGATCCCAGTATGATGCGAAGGCTTCCGAACACTATAAAGTGCTAGAAGTCCTCGGCTCAGTCGAGAACGTGCAGATAGCCGAATACGTGTACTGGTACCTCTGGAGAGAAC
>JASLCY010000183.1 GCA_030151925.1 Oligoflexus sp. | reverse complement strand
AAAATATCCGGGCTCGCCGTCGGCGTGTTTGTAGTCGCGGAAGCTCGTCCCGCCGGCTTCGATAGCTTCGAGCAGGACCGCCCTGATCTCGTCCGCAAGGCGGGTCCACTCCGCGCGCTTCACTTTGGAAGCCGTGCGGGTCGGCTTCACGCCGGCGCGAAAGAGGGATTCGTTCGCGTAGATATTCCCGACCCCGACGACGTTGTGGGCGTCCATGAGGAAGTTCTTCACGGCCACGGTTTTACCCTGGCTGCGCTCGTAAAGGTGTTCGGCCAGATCCTCGGCCTCCAGCGGTTCGGGACCGAGCGCCTGCAGAAGGGGATGCTCCGCGAGCTCACCGGCCTTGCAGGCCAGGATGCACCCGAAGCGCCTCGGATCGACGAAGTGCAGGTAAAGCGGCTCCTTCTTTTGATCCAGGACGCGAAAGCTGGCGTGCGTATGCTTCCAGGAAGGCTCGGGCTGCTTGCTGAGCAGGATGTTGCCCGTCATCCCCAGATGGAAGATGCCGCAGCCTTTCTTGGTTTCGACCAGCATGTATTTCGAACGGCGCCGAACCTTGAGCACGGGACTGCCGACCAGGAGCTTCGTGAAGTCTTCGGTCGGAATCGGCCAACGGAGGTCTTCACGATGGAATACCGCATCGGTGATCGTCCGGCCCTCGAGCACTCCTTGGACAGCGCGGGTAAGACATTCGACTTCAGGTAATTCAGGCATTTTTGATCCTCGGTTTCCGGGCTCGACTCCCAGGAAGAGCCCTTCTATCTACGCCATTATCATCAGTTGAGATGAGAAATAGTTAAAAAGGACATAGCAAAGTTTCTTGACGCTCACAAGCGAGTCCGATAGCCTGTTTTGCGTTGGGGAGTAGTCTGGCGCCAAGCGCCTATTGAATCGACATACTGGGAATATCCCCGGTTCAATAGAAGAACGAGTGAAGACTCGAACTTTTGACGAGACCGACATCGGTGCTTTTTGCGCCGTGTCGTGTCGTGCCCCCAAACCTCACGATCCGCCACGGCTCCTTTTCCTTTTACCGTACGTGAGGCCTTTTCAGTGGAAGCCATTTTCAACTCGTTCCTGCTCGTCTCGCTCAGCGAGATGGGCGACAAGACCCAATTGCTCGCCTTCATCCTCGCCAGCCGCTTTAAGAAACCCTGGGCCGTGTTCGCGGGGATTTTCGTAGCGACGGTCGCCAATCATCTGCTGGCGGCCGGCATAGGGGAGTGGGTCTCGACCCTTATTCCGCCCCTCGCGCTGAAGATAGGCCTCGCCGTGATCTTCTTCGCCTTCGCTTTCTGGATACTCGTGCCGGACCAGGAGGACGATTCCGTCAAGAATTATCCCTACGGCGCGTTCCTGACGACCACGGTCGCGTTCTTCATCGCGGAAATGGGCGACAAGACCCAGCTCGCGACGATAGCTCTCGCCGCGCGGTACCACAGCATCTTCTTGGTCACGATAGGGACGACTTTGGGAATGATGGTGACCGACGGGCTGGCGGTCTTCTTCGGCGAGAAGATGTCGCAGAGGATATCGATGACCTGGATGCACCGCATCGCGGCCTTCCTCTTCGTGCTCTTCGGCATCTGGGCGCTCATGGCCCTTCCGTCCTGATCCTCCCTAAAAAAAACAGCCCACCGCGATCGCGGCAGGCTGTTTCCACAGGAGGAAAGAGTATTAACACATCACACAGCTGATCCTTGACCGAGGCCACGACCAACTCGAGTGGTATTCGGCGTGAAGTTCTTCTTAAGGCGCTCCAGCACTTTGGGGGTGAGGTACCCGGCGGTGCAGAGCTGATCCACGAGGCTCCAGGCGAACGCGCTCTGGTCGCCGCTGTTGGCGAAGATGCCTTTGAGCCTGTCGCGGCTCGCTTTCACGGCGGCCTTGTCGAAGGGCTTATCCTGCTTCTCGGAGCGGTTCTCCGCGGCCTGGCTGAAAGCCTGCTGGCGCGCGAGCATCGCTTGCATCTGCTTGAGCAGAACCGGAGGCGGAGGCAATTCACCCTGCCTAGCGAGTTTTATAGCCCAGGTCGCATTAAAAAGTTCTGAGTGCTGCCGCGCGAGGGCCTGCGCCTCGGGGGACATGCGCGTAAGGCGGCGGTACCAGCCCACGGTGCGGGGATTCACGCCGGAACGCTCGGCGATCGCCTGGTCGGATTCGCCGAGGCGCGCCGCTTCCTGATAAGCCGCGGCGAGGTCGAGATAGAACACGTCCTCGCGGAGGTTCGCGGCTATCGTGTGGTAAAGCTCGTCTTTCGCCGAGGCGAAGGGCAGTATCACGCACTCGATGGTCTTCCAGCCGAGGCTCTTCGCGGCGAGCACGCGTCTGTGGCCGTTCTTGCAGATAAACGAGAAGTCGCCGTCCGCGCCCGACTTGAGCGCCAGCGTCGGATACTGGATCAGGCCGTCTTTCGCCAGCGAGTCCGCGAGGTGCTTCAGCGATTGCTCGTCGTAGTTCTCGCGGATGTTCTCGTTGAGCTTGATGCTCTCGAGCGGCACCTTCTGGATCGTCTTGCCGTTCTTTTCGATGAGGTTCCGCAGCTGCTGGACCGCGGCTTTGCTTATGCCTCCGGTCGGCGACTGGGCCGAGGCCTCGGCGGCAAGCTTAGCCGACTCGGCAGCGGCGGCCGCTCCAGCCCTCTTCGGGTTTTCGGCGGCCGGAGGAGGGGCGGGACGCGGCGCCTCGGCTTTTTTCTGCGGTTCGGAGGCAGCCGAAGCTCCTCGTCTCGCCTCGGCCGAGGGCCTTGAACTCACGACTTCACGGGCTGCGCCGCGGACCATCTTCTCCAGATTCTTCCGCGCTGTTTCCTTCATTGATGGCATAAGACTCTACTCCCTTTGGTCTTAAGACAGGTCAACGGCCTCGTCGAGCTCTTCCTCGTTAAGCCAATTGCTTTCATCCGTATGTTTTTCCATGAGCACGCCGAGTTTCGCGAGGTTCGGCCGCGGGCCGGCCTTCTTCTTCGAATCGGCGAGCTTGGCGAGGGCTCGGGTGAGCTTGATGTAATCGTCCTTAACGGTGCGGCCGCTCGAGATCGAGGCCGCCGGGCACGCGTGGAGGCTGCCCGTCGCCACCGCGTTCGAGACGCGGACGTAGGGCTTGAGGAGATTCACGTTGGCTGATTTCAAATGCTTCGCGATGAACTTGATGTATTGCTCGTGGGCCGGGATCTTCTTCACGCAGGTGAGGAGGACGCCCATCAGCTTCAGCTTGGGATTCTCCTCGTCATGGATCTCTTCGCACTCGGCGACGAGGTCGAGGAAGCCGTCATAGCTGTCCGGCTCGGGAAAACTCGGGATGAGGTACCAATCGGAAGCGGCTAGGGCCGCCTGCAGAAGGATGCTGATCTGCGGCTTGGTATCGATCAATACGTAATCGAAATCCTTCTCGACGCCTTTGAGCAGATGCTTAAAGAGCTTGAGGCCGCGCGCCGAACGGCCGAATTCGTTCTGGGCCGCCTTCAGCTCCTTGGTCGACGGGATCACCCAAACGTTCTTGAAAGGGCTTTCGACGACGACATCGGTATAGCTCGCCTTGCGGGAAAGCGCGCTCCAGAGCGTCTCGTGCTTGCGGTCGAAGAGCTCGCGGACGCCGAGCGCCTTGGTCGAGTTCCCCTGGTCGTCCGTGTCGATGACGAGGACCTTCTTGTTCAGCGTATGCCCGAGAAGGTAGGCGATATTCGTCACAGCCGTGGTCTTGCCCACGCCGCCTTTGATGTTGGCAAAGGTTATGACCTGAGTTTTACGCATAAAACCTCCCATAGTGGATCAGCATCTGGTGAGATGACGGGAATCATGCTATCAATGATTAAAGTTTTGGATTGTTCTGCTTTAAGTGACGGTAACGACTTTTCAACGCCCGTACAAGGATGAACTTAGCGGGATAAGCGAAACGGCCTTTGTACATCATGTACAAAGGCCGCCTAAATTCTCTCAGATCTTAAGGTAATTCCCGGATTTTTGCCAAAGCACCAAATCACATATTTCTTCGGTACTGGCCGCCGACCTCATAGAGGGCGCCGGAGATCTCACCCAGAGTGCAGACCTTCACGACGTCGATCAGGGCTTCGAAGACGTTGCCGCCGACGAGCGCAGCCTCCTGGAGGCGGGCGAGGGCCTGGGCGCTCTCCGCAGCGTTGCGCTTTTGGAAGTCGAGGCAGCTCTTCACCGCATACTGCTTCTCCGCGGGCAGGGCGCGGATGACTTCGGTCGGCACCACGGTCGGCGAACCGTCTTTGCCGAGGAAGGTGTTCACGCCGATGATAGGCAGCTCGCCGGTGTGCTTCAGCGTCTCGTAATAGAGCGACTCGTCCTGGATCTTCGAACGCTGGTACATCCGCTCCATCGCGCCGAGGACGCCGCCGCGCTCCGAGATGCTGCGGAACTCGAGCATGACGGCCTCTTCGACGAGGTCGGTGAGTTCCTCAATGATAAAGGATCCTTGCATCGGATTTTCATTCTTCGCGAGGCCGAGTTCCTTATTGATGATGAGCTGGATCGCCATCGCGCGGCGAACCGATTCTTCGGTCGGAGTCGTGATCGCCTCGTCATAGGCGTTGGTATGCAGCGAGTTGCAGTTGTCGTACAGCGCATAGAGAGCCTGCAGCGTCGTGCGGATGTCGTTGAACGCGATCTCCTGCGCGTGGAGGCTGCGGCCCGAGGTCTGGATGTGGTATTTGAGCTTCTGCGATCGCTCGTTCCCGCCGTAGCGGTTCTTGATGGCCTTCGCCCAGATGCGGCGGGCCACGCGGCCGATCACGGAGTATTCGGGGTCGGTGCCGTTCGAGAAGAAGAACGAGAGGTTCGGCGCGAAATCGTCGATATTCATGCCGCGCGACAGGTAATATTCCACGTAGGTGAAGCCGTTCGCGAGGGTGAACGCGAGCTGCGTGATCGGGTTCGCGCCGGCTTCGGCGATGTGGTAGCCCGAGATCGAGACCGAGTAGAAGTTCTTCACGTCCTTCTCGATGAAGTACTGCTGGATGTCGCCCATCATCCGCAGAGCGAATTCGGTGGAGAAGATGCAGGTGTTCTGCGCCTGGTCCTCTTTGAGGATATCGGCCTGGACCGTCCCGCGCACCGCGCTCAGGGTCTTCGCCTTGATCTTCGCGTAGACGTCGGCGGGCAGGACCTGATCGCCCGTCGCGCCGAGGAGCAGGAGGCCGAGGCCGTCGTTGCCTTGCGGGAGTTCGCCCTGATAACGCGGGCGGTCCACTCCCTTCGCCTTGTAGAGCGCGGCGATCTTCGCCTCGACTTCCGCTTCGAGGCCCTGCTGGCGGATATAGATCTCGCACTGCTGGTCGACGGCCGCGTTCATGAAGAACGCGAGGAGCATCGGCGCAGGGCCGTTGATCGTCATCGAGACCGAGGTGTTGGGCAGGGCGAGGTTGAAGCCTGAATAGAGCTTCTTCGCATCGTCGAGGGTCGCGATGCTCACGCCGGAGTTCCCGATCTTACCGTAGATATCGGGGCGTTCGGCGGGATCCTCCCCGTAGAGCGTCACGGAATCGAACGCCGTCGAGAGGCGTTTCGCCGGCATTCCCGAGGATACGTAGTGGAAACGTTTGTTGGTGCGCTCCGGCCCGCCTTCGCCCGCGAACATGCGCGCGGGATCCTCGCCCTCGCGTTTGAGCGGGAACACGCCGGCCGCGTAGGGGAATTCGCCCGGCAGGTTCTCCGTGAGCAGCCAGCCGAGGATGTCGCCCCAATCCTTGTACTTCGGCAAGGCGACTTTGGGGATGTCGAGGCCCGAGAGGGATTTCGACGTCAGCGGCAGTTCGATGACCTTGTCCCGCACCTGGAACTTATAGAACTTCGCCTTATAGCGCTCGACGGTCTCGGGCCAGGTCGCGAGCAGGTTATAGCAGCCGTGATCGAGCTGCCGCGTGAGGTCTTCGGCGAGTTTGATCAGGGTCTGGTGGGAAGGCTCGTTCGAAGGCTCGATAGGAGCGCCGAAAACGGGCTCAGGAACGCTCTTTCCATCCGAGCGGAGGGTGGCCAGGGTGCCGAGGATCTGATAGATCTGGCGGGCGATGGCGACCTGTTTATGGGCGAAGGCCTTGTAGCCCTCGTGGGCTTCGGAGATCTCGGCGAGATACCGCACGCGGTCGGGAGCGATGAGGGAACTGATCCGCTGGTCCTCGCTGCCTGGCAGGAGGCGGAACTTGCTGCCGGCCTTGTGGTTGAGGATCGCCATCACCTTGTTGTAAAGGCGATTCATGCCGGCGTCGTTGAACTGGGCCGCGATCGTCCCGATCACCGGCAGCTCCTCGTCCAGCCCCTCCCAGACCATATGGTTGCGGCGGTACTGCTTCCGCACGTCGCGCAGCGCATCGAGCGAGCCGCGTTTATCGAACTTGTTGATCGCGATGAGGTCGGCGAAGTCGAGCATGTCGATCTTCTCGAGCTGCGTGGCCGCGCCGTACTCGGAGGTCATCACGTAGAGCGAGGCGTCGCTGTGCTCGACGATCTCGGTATCCGACTG
>JASLCY010000143.1 GCA_030151925.1 Oligoflexus sp. | reverse complement strand
CGTCGATCAGGTCGGCGAAGGCGCCGAACTTCACGTTCTCGTTGCAGAGGATATCGGGGCTGGGCGTACGGCCGACCTTCAGCTCCTTCACCGTATGGGCCACGACGCGATCCCAATAGGCTCTCTGGAGCGAGACGACTTCCAGCGGGACGCCGAGTTTCTCGCACACGCCGCGCGCGAATTCGAGATCTTCCTCCCACGGGCATTGACCGAGGTACGAGAGATCATCTTCGAGCCAGATCTTGAGATAAAAAGCGGTGATGTTGGTGTGGCCTTGGCGAAGCAGCTCGGCGAGGGCTACGGAGCTATCCACGCCGCCCGAGAGCAGCATAGCGATTTTCATGAGAGGCATCCTTTCCGTTGAAGGCGGTCAGACGATTCAGGCTGGTGTATCACAGCTCGCGCCGTCCGGAAAGGACAGAATGCCAGCGTGGGGGCTGGCATTCTTCTCTTGTTATTTCAATACCTTAAGGTCGATCATTCGGTCTTTTGTTTCAGGCCGAAGTCGCCCGAGACCGAATTAAATTCGATAGTTGCGGAAGCGGTCTGGCCGAACTGCCCCCTCAGGGAATGGTTCGCGGGCTGGTCGACGGCGGTTCCGCCCTCCGGCAGGCCTTTGAAATCGCCGCTGGTGGAGTGCAGTTTATAGCTGAAGGTCTTCGCCTTCGGCACGCTCACGCGCACGTCGCCCGACACGGTTTCGGTCTTGAGGTCCTTGAAATCCGCTTTCAAAGCGATGCTGATATCGCCCGAAACGGAATTGAGCTTGATCTTCTGCGGTGCCGGGGCGCTGCCCAGATCCGCATTGATATCGCCGCTCACGTTGTTCACGTCGAGGACTTCCTTCGGCGAGGAGTTCAGGGCGATATCGCCGGAGACCGCGGACAGTTTGAAGACGTTCGCGGCCAGACCCTTATCGATCGAGAGATCGCCCGACACGGTCGAGACGTGGACCGCGCCGTGGAAGGATTGGGTCAGATCGAGCTCGACCTGCCCAGGCCCGTATTTGCCTTTGATATCGATCACGAGGGTCGCGCCCCGGCGTTCGACTTCCCACTTGGAGGCTTGGCGATAATCGAAGATCTTCAGCGCCGGAGTCGCGCCGCTCACGGGCAAGACCTTGAGGTCGGCGGCCACGCCCTTGAGTTGGACTTCTTCCACGCCCTTGAAATCGGGGAGCGCGGGCGAAACCGGTCCCGAGATCCTCTCGCCGCCGTCATCGTCCGCGAAAGCTCCGGGAGCGAAGGCTAGGCCCAATGCGAATCCTGCGAACGTCACTGCTTTAAGCATAACCTGTCCTTTCCTGTCTGGATATTGAAGGCCGTCCATCGATGCGGAGGGCGCCGCCGCCTGCCTCGATGCATTAGCCGGCATCGCGGGTCATATTGAAATCGCCGCTCACCGATTCGAACTTGATGGTGCCGGCCGCGCCTTGGCCGAAGTTGCCTTTCAAGGTGTGGTCGGCGATGCCCTCATGCGACTGCCCGCCGTCGGGCAGCCCCTGGAAATCGCCGCTCATCGAATGCAGGTCGTACGAGAAGGCCACGTTCTTCGGCAGATTCACCTGCACCTCGCCCGACACGGTCTGGGTCTTGAGGGTTTGGAAGGGCGATTTCAAGAAGACCTTGATATCGCCGGACACGTTGTTGAAGCTCAGCGTCTTCACGCCCGCGTCGATCTCCGCCTGGATCTCGCCGCTCACGCTGTTCGCCGTGACGTCCTCGGCGGGAGTGGTGGAGACCAGCATATCGCCGGACACGCTCTGGACCTTAAGGGCCTTCAGCGTGAGGTTGCGCTGGATATCCTGCACGCCCGAGACGGTCTCGACCGAGAGATTGCCCTTATAGCTCTTCGGCAGCTCGAGGGTCAGCGTCTCGGGCGCGTTCTTGCCTTTGACCTCGATCTCGAGCTTCTTGTCGGTCCGATTGAATTTCCAGTTCGAGCCCTTGCGGACGCCGTCGATCGTGAGCTTCGGCAGCTCGCCGTCGCCCGGCATCACGTGGACTTCGGTCGAGACGGTCTTGATCGAGACGTCCTCGACGCCTTTGAGATCCGGCAGGATCGGCCTCGCGACGTCGGAGTCGTCGCCGGCCGCATGCACCGCGCACTCATCGCCTTCGCAGCCGTCGTCGATATCGATGTCGAGGTCGTTCGAATCGATCTTCATGTTCCCGAAGCGGAAGTTCCAACCGTTGTGCTTAAGGTTCTGGACTGCGAACTTCCCTTCGCTGCTGAGGCAACCGTCCTCGCAGCGCGAGTCGAAGAACTTGCCGAGCCCGAAGCTGAGCAAGATCAAGCCGACCAGTATCGCGACCTTCCGTAAGGTCAAGCGGCGCATATTTCCCCCTTAAGTCGTCTGGACTAGATTGATGTTGAGCTTGATGTAACGCTGCAGGCCGAAGATGAACCAGCGGCTGATGTAATAGAGCGCGATGCCGCCGAGCACCGCGAGCAGGCCGGTGCCCATCGCGTAGAAGAAGGCGGCGAAGTGCGAGAAGGTGTTCTGCACGAACCCGACGCCGATGATGCTCACGACCGCGACGATGAAGGCGATCAGCGTGGTGAGGACCACGGCGAACCACAGGCTCGCGAGCACCACCGCCAGGACCAGGACCGGCCAGAGCATGAAGAAGGCGTTGAAGAACAGGAGCGAGAAGATCACGATCAAGCCGCGCGCCAGGTGATAGACGCTGCGGCCGAGCGATTGGTCCTCCGCCGGCTCGGTCCAGCGGTTGAAGTGGTAGTCCGCGAGGTAGCTGCGGGCGAGCACCTTCGGTTCGCCGAGGCCGCGGGAGATCTCCTCCTCGGTCTTGCCGTGCTCGCGCGCCTCGAAGAAGTGCGAGCGGTACTCGTCGAGTATGTCCTTCTTCTGGTCCGCCGGCACTCCGCGCAGCGCGTGATCCAGCTTCGTTATGAACTCTTGCTCTGTCATCCCTTATCCACCTCTTCTAGCAGTCTATTCATCGAGGCTGAGAAGCTGTCCCACTCCGCCCTTTGTTCTTGGTAAACGGCCTTCCCTCGTTCGGTCAGCCGATAGTATTTCCGCGGCGGTCCCTGATCGGATTCCTTCAAATAGCTATCGAACAGCCCATCGTTGAGGCAGCGGCGCAAAAGCG
>JASLCY010000107.1 GCA_030151925.1 Oligoflexus sp. | reverse complement strand
CTCACGACCGCCAGCGCGAGCCGGGTCTACTCGATCTTCAGCGATTTCCATCATTTCGCGGAATGGTCGCCCTGGCAGAAGCTCGATCCGGCGATGAAGGTGAGCTACGCGGGGCCGGAGACCGGCGTCGGCTCGAGTTATGAGTGGAAAGGCAACGACAAGGTGGGCGCGGGCCGCATGCTGATCGTCAGCGACAAGCCGAATGAAGAGACCGTGGTGGCTCTGAGCTTCCTCGAGCCCTTCCCGTCGGAAAGCCAAACGACCTGGCGCGTGACGGAGGAGAACGGTTCGAGGCGGATCTTCTGGATCATGCAGGGATCGCACGAGAGCTTTCTCTCGCGGGTTTTCTCGGTCTTCGTGAATATGGATAAGATGCTCGGGAAGGACTTTGAAGCAGGCCTTGAATCGCTCAAGGCCTGCTCCGAAAAGGGAACTTGAGGCTGGTCTCTTAGAGATCCCAGATGAAGGCTTCGAGGGCGTCGCGCTGATCTTTGCTCAGAGCCTTATAGGCCTTGACCGCGGCGCTGGCTTCCCCGCCGTGCCAGAGTATGGCTTCAGCCAGGGTCTGTGCGCGGCCGTCATGGAGCAGATGGAGCTTATTCTGATCCGCGAGCTTATGGGTATCCGTCCATAGGATATCGATGTTGCCGGGCGCGAAGTCGCTCAGGTGATCGTCCGTGGAATGCTTGACGTCCTTGAGCGCCCACAGCGGAGCCGTCCTCCAGAGCTTGGCATCGCCGAGGCCGGTGTCATCCGCGAGATCCGGGCCCATATCGTGCAGCAGGAGATCGGTGTAGGGCTGGATCGTCTGGTTCGCGAGTTCCGGGAATTTCGAATCGCCGGTCTTTAAGGTCTGGACGTGGCACGTCTGGCATTTGAGGGTCTGGAAGATCGCCTCGCCTTTCTTCACGGTCTCGTCTTCAGGCGTCATGCGCGGCGGGACGCCGAGCAGCGAGACGTAGGTTTCCATCATAGTCAGGGCTTCGTCAGGCAGATCGCCTTTGCCCTTGACGCAGGAACCGCCGCAATCGAGCGTGACGAAGTTCTTGCTGCTCACGCCCATATCGTTGCGCAAAGCCGCACCGATCTGATCGACGATGCTGATCTTATCGGCTTTCCAACCGTAACGGCCGATCTTGCCGTTGATGGTCTTGTACTGACCGCCGGAGCTCTTGGCGAGCGATTTGATCGTCGCCTCGGGCACGGCTTCCAGGAGGCCCAGGCCGACTATCGCCTGGGGGCGGCGAGGCGAAAGGCCGAGATTCGTTTTATCGAGATAGGTGTCGATCGTGAAAACGGGTTTCCTGAGCGTTATGCTCGTACCATCGCCCAGGCTCACGTTCGATTGCGCGAAGTAGCTGACCTTGAGTTGGCCTTCAGCGGATGCGCCCTGGGTCTGCAACTGGCCGCCGAACGAAGCATGCGCCTCACCCTTAAGGCGATCGACGGTCTTCACAACATAACGGTCGATGGGCTCACCGGCTTCCGGCAAGAGGCTGGTGCCGTTGTTCGCATGGCAAACGCTGCAGCTATTGGCATTGAAGGCATCGGCCGCATAAGCGCTCCGTTCCTCGCGCATCGTGTCGAAGAACACCGAAGGCTTGTCGTCCGAAGGATCACGCACATGCTCGCCGGTCGCGAAATCGGTGTGGAACCAGGTGCGGCCGGTCATGAAGTTTTGGGAATTCGCCTGGGTCAAGTTCAAAGCCTGCTGCTGGAGGGCTTTCCAAGGCTCGACGCGCACCGTGGGTATCGTGGTGGCTCCGCCCGCGAGACGAAGGGCCGAAGGAGCCTGGTTGGGAGTATAAGGATCGTCGATCGTGAGACCCGACTCGCCTATGCGTATCCTGAAGAATTCGGAATAGTAGGCCGAGAGGTTATGCGGGTCCTGCTTCTTCTGCGCCTGCCAATCGGGATTCGATTCGTCGAGGAAAAAGCGGAATTCGAAGGTGAGGATGGCACCGGGCTGCAGTTTATCGGCAAAGGCGTTGAATTCCCCTTCGCCGAGCTCGGCCTGGAACACCTTGAAATCGGCGATGTGATCCATGCGTTTGTTGATCTGGAACTTGCTGCGCATCGTCTCGTCGGGAGCCGACGGGTTGCCGATATAAATCGCCGAGAAGTCGGGCCCGCGGGTCGGTATATAGTTTTGCGGCCATTCCGTGGTGAGCGTGAAGCGGATCTTCTTCTGGCCCGCGGCCGTGAAGTCCTCGACTTTGAAATGAGCCTGGCGACCTTGCCAGTAGAAGGGATTGTACTTCGCGAAATCCATATCGTTTTCGTGACGGCGGCGCGGACGGACTTGGCCTTCGGTGACGGTCGGCTGGGCGACCTGCACCGGAGCATCATTCGAGAGAGCGAGCGAGGAATTCGTGGGGACCTTCGAGCAGGCCGTGAGTAAACCGAGGGCGAACCAGGCGTGGGAATGTTTCATGGCAGGACTCCTAACAACGACAGACAGCAAAAAGAAACAACGGCAGCGTCCACGGACGAACGCTACCGAATACGCCAAAAATACGCAAGTCTAAATTGTTGCCGTTATTGTCTCAGATTTCGGCCGTGTAGTTCACGACGATGCCCTGATCACGTGAAATCTGCTTCCCTTCCGAGTCGCGGTCCACTTCCAGGTAATAAAGCTGCCAGCCTATGCCGAGGCCACCGAAGAGGCGATGCAGGCCGATGAAGACCGTGGCCTCCGTACTGCCTTTCGGGAGGTTGGCCAGCGTCCGGTTCTCATTGAGCGATTGGTTCGGCAGTTGTTCGATATTGCCGAGATCCGCGTCCACTTTATCGGCGCTGAGGATGTATTTCCATGAACCCGAGATGCCGAGCTTCCAGAACACGCGGAAACCCAGCAAGGCTTTCAGGTAGGTCGTGTTCACGTCCGCGATCTTTTGGAACGGCGCCGTGGCGTCGGCGCGTCCCGAATATTTCGTATGCGTGAAGCCGGGGCCGAGGTCGAGGTTGAAATTGATCATCGAGAAGAACATCTTCTCGTGGATCCAGTGATCGAGCTCCTCGATGCTCGGCGAGCTCTCGTCCTGCTCGGTGAGATCGTAGCTGGTCAGCGTGTAGTGCGTGGAGAGGAAGGGCAGGAGCAGGAGCCCGAAGTCGTGCGATATCCGCGTCGCGGTGAGATCGATGAACTTCTTGTCGTCGAAGAGGATCTGGCCGTGGCCGACGTCGAGGGTATAGGCGAAGGCGTGATAGAGCACATGCACCCCGAGGCCGTACCAGTAACGGTGGAAACCCGAGCTATCGGTCTCGTTCAAGGCGTCGCCGCGGGCTTTTTCCGTACGATTGCCCCAGGTATAGGACCCGTAGGGATCGAGCGAGATCCCCGGATTGCCGGGAATGATGGGTATACCCTTCAGCCTGAGGCTCAGGCCGATCTCGGAGGAAATGGTGTCGAGCTTTTCGCCGTTCGCTTCGGTGGACAGCGAACGCCCGCCCAGGATAGGGCCGGCGATCAGGTCGAAGTGCTCCGGATGCCAGTCCGGGAGGAGCGTCGAGCTCTCTCTTTCGCCCCCTTCGCCCTCATGGGCAGGCCTTTGCTCGTGGTTCTGCCCTTCAGCGCCTAAAACGGGCGAACCGACGCCAAGCATCAAAACGAAACCGAGGGCCCAGCGGCCTAAGGAGTGTGACTTTTGCATGAATAATCCTTGCTGGAAGGGAGATCCTTTAGAGATAGGATAATGCCAACTCTGGCAATAGCAAAGCTTTTCGATTACATCTTAGGAGTGGCCGTCCCAGTCCCTCGAGAAGCGAGTACGTCATGCGTAAAGAGTTCCTGATCCTATCCAACATCCTCTTCGTCGGTTTCGCACTCCTTACACCCTTCTTTTCCTCCGCTCGCGGCATCTTCGTGGTGATAGCGATCCTCTACGGCCTCGGCTATTACGATTTCTTCCAAAAAAAGCACGCGATACGGCGCAACTTCCCCGTCATCGGCCGGTTCCGCTACCTCGCGGAAAAAATCCGTCCCGAATTCTATCAATATTTCGTCGAATCCGATATCGACGGGACGCCGTTCAACAGGGAAAAAAGGAACATCGTCTATGCGCGCTCCAAGCGTGAGCTCGACACCACCCCCTTCGGCACCATCATCGATGTGTATGCTCCCGGCTACGAGTGGGTGAATCATTCCATCCTTCCCACCCGGGTCGATCCCGGCTTCCTGCGCCGGACCATCGGCGGCAAGCAGTGCCCGAAGCCCTATGACGCGAGCCTCATCAACATCAGCGCGATGAGTTACGGTTCGCTCGGCAAAAACGCGATACGGGCGCTGAACCGCGGCGCCAAGCTCGGCGGCTTCGCCCAC
>JASLCY010000099.1 GCA_030151925.1 Oligoflexus sp. | reverse complement strand
TCCAGCGCCTCCATTTTATCCGAACCGCTCAGACGGCTGGATTCACGTTGGAAGAGATCAAGGAGCTGATTCATTTGGATTCCGGTCACGATCGTCATCGTGCTCATGAAATCGCTGTATCTCGACTCAGCGCGCTCGAAGCCAAGATCACCGAACTGCAAAGGGCTCGTGATTCTTTACGATGGTTGGCGGATGAGTGCAGCGGCGGCGGTTCGGGGCCTTGTCCGATTCTGGAAGCCTTTGAAATGAAAGAGGGTTAGAAGGTTTATAGAGTTCATTACAGAAATTGACAGAAAATACCGATATGTGTAATATCATGTCGGGAGCGCCTATGATGACTGAGACGACAGCCTACCAACCTAAAGACCTCATCCTGGATTTGATGCGCGCGATCTCGCCGGAATCCTTGGATGTGAAAACCCTTATCAGCATCGGCACACTCTTCGGATTCAACGACAACCAAATTCGAGTCGCGATCACCAGGCTCGCCCAAGCGCAGCAGCTCTTCTCCGGAGAGCGCGGCGTTTATTCATTGGGCACGCAAGGGCAGGAATCGGCCTTGTATTCCCAAGATTGGCGAATGGGAGAAGACCGGCTCCGCTTCTGGGACGGATTCTGGTTCATGGTCGCTCTTCCCCCCGCCCTGGAGCGCCCCTATCATCGCCGTGCCTTGCAGGCTTTGGAACACATGGGGTTCAGGCCTGGCCTGCGAAGCCTTTATGTGCGGCCTGCTAACCTCTGGCTTTCGACCGGATCCATGAGGCAGCGTTTGCATGGCCTCGGATTGGATGCATCATGCCAGCTATGGAAGGCGGAGGATATCGACCCAGGACTGGCCAAGGACTGGCACGATCTCTGGGAAGCTGAAGGCTGGGAGGAGAAACACCGATCGGCCCGAAAACGCCTGGAGAAGAGCCAAACACACTTCCAGGCTATGACTTCCGACGAGCAGTTGCGGGAGAGCTTCCTCATCGGTGGCGAATCGATTCGCCTGCTCGTCACCGATCCGCTTCTGCCGGAAGAAATCGCCAAGGGCAAGGAGCGTCGCCTGCATACGGCTGCGATGCAGACCTATGATGAGGCGGCCCGCAAACTGTGGCTAGACCGCTTGCAAACATGGAGGATCGAGTCATGAACGAAGGCTCGGCTACGCCTACGGCCTCATCCGCGCAGTATTTCTCGCGCGCGGAGCTTAAGACTTTGTTGCAGAAGAGCGATCTCCAAGGTTGGAAGGCGCTGGCATGGGACTGGGGGCTCATCCTCCTTATGATGACGCTCGTCGCTCTGTATCCGAATCCGCTCCTTATCCTGCTCGCCATGGGCGTGATCGCCGGGAGGCAGCTCGGCCTCGCGATACTGATGCACGACTGCGCGCATTATTCCCTGTTCGCCAGCAAGGGCCTCAATCAACGGGTCGGCCGTTGGCTGTGCGGGGCGCCGCTCTTCATTGATTTGGATGGTTATCGCACCTACCACCTCAAACACCATCAAACGGCCGGCAGCGAAGAAGACCCTGATTTCCCGAACTACAAGAGCTATCCCGTGAGCCGGAGCAGCTTCAGGCGGAAAGTAGTGCGCGACCTGACTGGAGTGACGGGATTTAAGAATCTTATCGTTATCCTATCGATGAGCCTTGGCTTCGCCGATTACACGCTCGCCTATAAAATGGGTGACGAGAGGCCCAAACGCACGTGGAAGGCTATGCTGGTCCAAGCGAGGCGATTCCTGCTGGCGCCTTTGGTCGTGCATGCGGTCGGCATCGCTCTGCTCGTCGCCATCGGTGAGTTTTGGTTGTACGGGCTCTGGTTCGCGACTTACCTGAGCCTTTACATGCTCGTGCTCCGCATTCGGAACGTGGCCGAGCACGCCGCGCTTCCGGAGAATGCGAGCGCTGATCCGCGGCTGCACACGCGAACCACTCTCGCGAGCTGGTGGGAACGTCTGCTGGTCGCGCCCAATTACGTGAACTACCACCTGGAGCACCATCTCCTGCCGGCCGTACCCGGTTATCGGCTTCCGGATATGCACCGGATCATGCGCGAGCGTGATCTCATTCCCGCTCGTTCGTTGGCCAAAGGTTATGCGGATGTTGTTCGGCAGATGGTAAAAACCGCTCCGAAAACACCTTCTGAACATAATGACTTACCAACTCCTTGAACCCGCATTGTCGCGGGCTTTTAGGGGAATATTAAAAATTCCAGTAATATCCCCCTAATATGCTCGCGCGTTTTATTTTGCATTAGGGCGGTGGATTGGGGAGCTGTAAAGTCCCTTAGAATCCGCTATTCATAGGCGCATCCTGACTTCCATCGTGGCTGGTCATTCGAGTTTGGGACTATAAATCCATGAGCCAGAAAAAAAACGATTTTGAACTCCCCGAATACGGATTTAGCCATCTCGTGGAGGCGGTCAAGGATTACGCGATATTCCTTCTCGATGTGAACGGCTTCGTGAAGACCTGGAACATCGGTGCGGAACGCATCAAGGGTTATAAAGCCGAAGAAATCATCGGCAAGCACTTCTCGACTTTCTATCCCGAAGCGCAGAAGCTGGCGAAGCACCCGGACTACGAGCTGGAGGTCGCGGCTCGCGAAGGACGTTATGAGGAAGAGGGCCGTCGGGTTCGTAAGGACGGCTCCGAGTTCTGGGCGTCCGTGACCATCACGGGCATACGCGATGCCAAGGGGAAATTGATCGCGTTCGCCAAGGTCACGCGCGACATCACCGAACGCAAGGAAGCCGAGACGGCCCTGCTTGCGGCGCACCATGAGCTCGAGAGGCGGGTTGAATTGCGGACGCAGGAGCTGCAGTCCGCGGTGGATGAACTCGAAAAAGAGATCGACGAAAGACGGAGGGTCGAAGCGGAGCTGGTGCGGGCGAAAGAAGCGGCCCAGTCGGCGAACGAGGCGAAAAGCGCTTTCCTCGCCAATATGAGCCACGAGATCCGCACGCCTCTCTCAGCCGTGCTCGGGTTTACGGAGCTGCTGTTCGAGACGGACGTCGAAGATTCCGAACGCCAGCTCTATCTCGAGACCCTGAAGCGCAACAGCCATTTGCTGCTGACGCTCATCAACGATATCCTCGATCTCTCCAAGGTCGAATCCGGCAAGTTCACCATCAACAAAACTCATTTCGACCTTCACGATTTCCTGGCGGAAGTCTCGGCTTCCATGAACCTCAAGGTCGACGAAAAGGGCCTGCAATTCATAGTGGAGGCCGTAGGGCAGCTGCCGCGCGAGATCGAGACGGATCCCATAAGGCTCAAGCAGATCCTCTTCAATATCATCGGCAACGCTATCAAGTTCACGAGTCGCGGCAGCGTGACTTTAACCATCAGCGGCATGACGCAGCGTGCGGGCAAGAATTACATGAGTTTCGAGGTGACCGATACGGGAATGGGCATTTCCGAAGAAGGCCAGAGCATACTCTTCGAGCCATTCGTCCAAGCCGATTCCTCTCTCACCCGGCAGTTCGGGGGAACGGGCCTCGGCCTCGCCCTGTCTCGCCGCCTCGCGCAGGCTTTGGGCGGTGATCTGGTCCTGACGAAATCCATCCCAGGGCAGGGCAGCACCTTCACCCTGACGATAGAGATCGGTGCGGCGCCCGAGAAAACGCTCCTGTTCCACAGCTCCATGACGCCTACGGGGGCGGGAGCCAGAGAACACCTGCTGGCCGGTTCGCTTCCGCCTCTGAATATTCTGCTGATCGAAGATCTGCCCGATAACCGTATTCTGATCTCGAGCCTGCTCAGACGTCTCGGAGCTCGGGTCGAGTTCGCGGAGAACGGCCGCGAAGGCCTCGAAAGAGCTCAGAAAGAAAACTTCGATGCCCTGCTCATGGATCTGCAGATGCCCGTCATGGACGGTTATCAGGCGGCTTCGGCCCTGCGTGAGAAGGGATATTCCAAACCCATCATCGCCCTGACCGCGCATGCTTATAAAGAAGACGAAGACCGAGCGCTCCAACACGGCTTTGACGGA
>JASLCY010000049.1 GCA_030151925.1 Oligoflexus sp. | reverse complement strand
TTCTGCATCTCTTCGATGACCGCAGGATCGAACGAGATCTGGCAGTCGGTGCGATCGACCTTGGAGGTGCAGAGAGCGCTCGCATCATGGCCGCTCAGGTTCACGACTTCGGCACCCGGTTGACCGCTCAGGCGAAACGCGCGATGGTTCTCGCCGACGAGCTCAGCCGGAAGCTTAAAGCTCAGCAGGACCTGCTTCCGGGTTTGAACGAATTCAGCGTCCTCGAGAGCGAAATTCATCGGCTGCGGCAGCTCGGAAGACGCCGGGATCGTGTAGATCGCTGATGCGTCGGCGGTAGGCGTTGCTGTTGAAGCGACCGGTGCCGGCGAAGCCGCTGCGCCGGCAAGAACCAAAAGCAAACCAAGGTTTGGCATAAGATCCTCTCAGTTTAAGGTTGATCGAACATTGTATCGAGTCGCCCGGCCCCGCCCTTCGCGGGTTGCCAGGCCTTTTTCCACGAGCAGCGCCATATCGCGAGTGATCGTCGCATCCGAGACGCCGAGGCTCTTGCTCAGCATCCCAGGCTCAAGGCTTTTCTGCTCGCGCATCAGACGCAGGATCGCAGCCTGCCGCGCGTTCAGGCCTTCAGCTTCGGTGGTGGCGTCCGCCGCGGACACCTCAGGTTTTCGAGCCAAGGCGCTGCGTACCTGCACATCCGCTCGGAGGCGATAACCATCTTCGAAGGCCTCGACCCACGCACCGTAGATTCCCAGGAACTTACGAACCTTCCCGACCAGCGGATAAATCAGGCCGTCGTGCCGCGAAGGATTGTAGGGCTGCTGCCAGAGCTGTTCCGCGAGGGTCTGCTTACTCGCCGGATGCTGCGCGAGGATCAGGAGGAATTTTCGCATCAGGGTCGAACAGCCCTCGGCGTGGTGCACCACATCGCCCTGCGCGAAGAGGGTGAGGCTATCGACTTCGAGATCGAAGAGCAGGACGCGTTCTTCAGGCAGGACGTTGACGAGCTCCGGTAAAAGCCCGAGCCAACCCTTCGCGAGGACTTCGCCTAAGGCGTGAGCCTGGAACGACTTGCAGGCGTCGATCAGGTCGCCGAGTTGGTCTTCGCCGGGACGGACCGCAAACGAAGTCTTGGCCCCGCGCCTTTGCAAGGAACGATGCGCGATGCTCGTCCCCGTTTTTCGCGTCAGCTCTTCGACGCGCAACCGGGCGGCCTCGGCTTCTGTTATGTGGCCGAGCTTGGTCAGGAGAGCCCATTCAAGGCCCGTGACGCGGAGCTGGGAACGCAGGTCTTCCGTTTGGTTCACGCGATGCTTCGCGCCGCGCACGAGGCTGAGCGCCGGCAAGGCTTCGCCCTGCGCCCTCAGGATTTGGGCGAAGATGAGGTTATAGTCCATCTCGAGCTCGGGATTGCTCAGGTGGTAGATGTATTCGCTGGTGGCGCGCAGCAGATCCTTGGCGGCCGTGAGCTCGCCGCGCAACAGCAGGATGCGCGTTTTCTCGAGATGAAGCGCGGCCTGCGTGTAGCTGTCCTGGTAGGCTTCGTGATGCATATAATACGCAAGATGCTCGAGGAGTTCGTCGCTCCGCGCGGCTATGCCGTAAGTCGCCCGATAAAGGACGGCGCTGATCTCGATCGCTTGGAGCAGAGCGCCCTGGCCGAGATTCTGGGCCTTGGCCCTGGCGAGCTCGAAGCTCCGGAAGCCGGCGAAGAATTCGCCTGACGAGAGCTGGATGTGCCCGAGCAGTTCGAGGGCCAGAGTCGAACCATAAAGAAAATCCGCGGCGCTGGCCGCTTGGACCGCGGCCTCGGCCCAAAGCTTCGCTTTGAGGAGGCGGCCGGTGGAATAACGATAAAAAGCCCAGCCTTGATTCACCAGGAAATGCCCGAGAGGCTCGTTCGACTTGGCCGCATCGATACCGTTACTGCGCAGCAGCCGTCTCGCCTTGGAGACAGAACCGCTTCGCGTGTAGCTCACGGCGAAAAAGAAACGGGCGATCATGGTGCCGAGCGGCGACAGATCCGCGGCGTGCTGCTGATGAAGCCCCTCGGCTTCGAGCGTGCGGCCGAGCAGAGTGAGTCCGCCGACGATCCAAGGGATATCGTCTGCTTTCAAAGGCGCGACGGGACGATCGACGGTTTGAGCCGCGATCGCCTGATAGTCTCCGCCGGAGAGCATTACGAAATAAGGGCTTGATAACAAAGTTTTCATCCTGGACCTCGTTTCCTTTCTAGCAAAGACGCGGCTTGAATTCAAACGAGGAACGAGGGCTCGCAACTCAGATAAACCCGCTTTAACTCCACGTGATTTCAGAAGTTACGGACATAGTGCATAACTACGTGCGATTTTTCCTCGGGGCACAGAGTCGGATCTATAAGGTTCGAAGTGATGTAGACGTCCGCATCGTTTTGCACGAGTTGCGTATAATTAAAAATATAACCGATGAAACCACCGAGGCCGAGGCCGGTTTTCAGACGGCATTCGCTGCCGATGGGCGCGCCGCCTGATACCAGAAGGCCCGTTGGATCGAACTTTATGGGCTGAATTACGTAGCAGTCGTCGGCATGAGCAAAGAATTTGAAATCGTGGTCAAAGATATCGTAGGTGAATTCCGCGAGGGCCATAACTCCCGCTTCGCCCAGATCAACGGTCGAAGACGTGGCCGGAGTGAGTCGGCCGTTGGCGCCACGGCACTGCAAGTCGCCGAAGTTATAAAGGACTTCCGAATTGGTTCCGCCGCCGCCCGCCAGCGCCAGGGCTGGGACGAGGACAGTGGCCGCGATCGCCGATGCAAGGATCTTGTTCATGCTCTTCTCCTCAAGAAGGGGTTTACCTTTCATGAGGCGAATCTAGGCGGGACGGGCGCGGGGCGATACTGAAATCACCTGTGAATTTTGAGGCGATTTGCGGGGTTAAGCGCGGCCTCTTGGCTCCTGAAGGAAACCTAAAGAATTCCGCCTCAAATCTTCAACAATTTATCTCAAGAGATACGCTCAAACGCATCGGGAATCGCCACAAAACAATCATATAAAGCCAGTGTCGCTCCGGGAGGTTTTGCATTAGCTTCCTCATCAGGTCCATAAAGGTCAAAGATGAAATTGGCCAGAACAGAAGGAA
>JASLCY010000044.1 GCA_030151925.1 Oligoflexus sp. | reverse complement strand
CGGATGATCTTACGACGAGCAACTTCGAAGCGAAAATCGCCAGCTCCGGCAGCTTCGAATACTGGGATTCCGCGGGTACTTATTACAGCTCGACCGGTTATTCCACGCTTACGGCGGCCAACCTCAAGTCGGGCGTGACGATCTTCGGCGTGACAGGTACCTATGCGCCCGACTGCAGCTCCGACCTGCAGACGAACTGCAATTCGACCTCGAGTTATACGGCCGGCCTCGTCTCGGCCCTGGACGCCACCAAGATCCGTTCGGGAGCGACGATCGGCGGCGTCGCCGGTACGAAGCCCTACCGCTTCGTGAACGGCGCGGATCTCTCCGTCTTTAACCGCACCTCAGGCGCCGGCTCGAGCAGCAGTACGAGCGTCGCCGATGTATACGATACGCTCTCCGATAACGGCAGCTCCTCGCCGACGCTGGCGCCGTCCGGTTTCGCCCTAGGTTCGGCTTCGAGCCTCTGGACGCGCGACTCCGCGTCGGATACCAACTCCAACGGAGCCTGCGACTCGGGCGAGGACTGCGTTTACTATGATAAGAATACCAAACGATACTGGGCGAACATCTCCAATTCGGCCTCGAACTGGAACGATGCGGTCACGGCCTGTAACAGTGCGACCTATGGCGGTTATACCGGCTGGCGCCTGGCAACCGAACGCGAGCTTTATCAGGCGATCATCGACGGCATCTCGCCCTTCACGGTTTCAGGGGCTCTCAACATCACCGGTGCCAAGTACTCGGCGACAGGACGCGGGGACGGCAGCTGGGATGCGGTCGCCGTCGATAATATGAAGAACGGTAATTCCAAGGTATCCTACAAACCTTACTCAGACTCGGCCCCCCTCTGCGTACGAGGCTCCGACTAAGCGGCCGCGGCGAGGATCACCTCGCCGGCTCCTCTAGAAGGTCTGAATAATATCCGTGATCTTTTGGTCTTTCTCACGATACAGCTGCATCAGCCACTGGCTGCGGCCTTCGGGCGACGCCGGCAGCTGGTCGATCGGATAACGGCGGATATCGACCTTCACGTCGAATCCCTGGCAGGAGAGCAGTTCCCACAGCGTCGGCGCCTGGCCGTCCTTATACACGATCGTGAGATCGTACACGGCTCCGATATGCCCCTCGAGGCCTTCGACGGTCGCGAGGAAACCCTTCATGCGCGGGATCAGGACGCGCTGCGGCACGGGCCAGCCCTGGGCGGCGGCGAACTCTTGCGCGGCCTTCAGCTTGCTCGGTTTGAGCCGCGTCCCTTCCGGATAGATGTTGATCCAGATCGGAGCGCCCGCTTCCTTGTAGCGACGGAGCTGGCGCAAGACGTTATCCCGATCGCGCGTCCAATCGCGCTTCATGAAGATGCAGTCGAGGAACACCATGCCCCAGCCCGGCCCCGGCACGTATTTCAGCACGTCCTTCGCGAAGAACTTCATGCGGCCCAGGCGGCGATAGCGCCGGCCCATCGCGAGTTGTACCACGATATCGACCGCGCTCTGGTGGTTGGAGATGATCACCGCGTTCTCGGCCTTCGGCAATTCGTCGCCGGAGAAGCTGATGCGCAGGTTGCCGAAGCTGCTCGCGAGCCACACGATGTAGGACCAGTAGGTGCTGGCCCAGAAGCTGTTGTAGCGCCGGAACCACTTCGCGCTCGTATAACGCCAGAGGATGCTGATCATCTGCATCGCGTTCACGACCAGGAGGGGCAGGAACACCAGCCCCCCGAACATGAACGCACGGATAGCCTGCAAAGGTTTCATGCGTGATCCTCAGCGCGTCGTGGATTCGAAGATCTTGTCGGCGTTCGAGGTCACGAAGCCTTGGTAGTACGACTGCCAAAGCCCGTCGTGGCTCTTGCCCTCCAGCGTGTGGCGGTAGGCGAACTCGACGAAGCCGTAAGGCACCTTCGTGAGCCCGTCCTGGAACGCGTAATCGACTTCGGCGGCCTTGGTCGAGATCTGTTCGAGCAGGAGGTCGGGCGTGCCCTTCACGATGCCGCCCGAGGCGTTCATCGGCGTCTTGAGGTCGTCGACGAGGAACTTCACGAGGCCGTGGATATCCTGGAAGGTCTTCATCAAATGCACGGACACCGTGAAGTGGTTGATCTGATGGCCGAACAGCAGGGTCCAGGCCGCGTATTCGCTCTCTTTGCGCAGCACTTCGTAGTCGCGGAAGCTCGGGCGGTTCCAGGCGGGAAGAGTGGTGAGCAGGCTCACGCATTCCTTCGCCAGCTCGGTCGCAGCGCCTTTATCGCCGGCCTTCGCCTTCTCGTGCAGGGATTTTACGCGCAGCAGAGGGCTGGCGGTCACCTCCGAGGTGTGGCGCCGGAGCACTTCCTGGAATTCGGGCGAGAATTTGGTCGGGATCAATTCCGAGATGAAGATCTTCGGCGAAGCGTCGCGGGTGTGGCTGCCGGTATCGGGCGGGCACATCCAGAAGGCCTTGAGCTGCTTCTCGTCGAAGAAATAGTCGTCCTTGCGCGTATAACCGAGGGCCTCGAACACGCTCTGGAGGATGTGGGCCCCGGTGTGCTCGCCGGGCAGGGTCCGATAGGTGACGTGATCCTCGATCCACTCGTCTCCGCGTTTCTTAAAGTCTTCGATCAACTTCGGCGCGAAAGGGACCAGACTGAAGTAATGCGACCAAAGTTTGCTGAACACTTCACGGCGTGTCGATGCGATCAGATCCACGTGTTTACTCCTTCGAGAAAAGGGCTAAGGCGCCCTG
>JASLCY010000028.1 GCA_030151925.1 Oligoflexus sp. | reverse complement strand
AATTCCGGGTGGTCGAGTATCGTGACGATCACGTACAGATCGCCGGGCGGCCCGCCCGCGCGCGAAGGGGCCCCGCGACCCGGGATCCGCAGTTTCGCGCCCGTCTTCACGCCTTTGGGGATCTTGATGGTCATGTCGCGCTCGGTGCCGTCGGACAGCTTGAACGAGATGTGCTTGTCAGCGCCGTTATAAGCGTCCATGAAGCCGATCGTCGCCGGGTATTCCACGTCCTGGCCCTTGACGGGACCACCGCCGTTGAACCCACGGCCGCCGCGGCCTGCGCCGCCGCCGAAGAAACTCGAGAAGAAGCTGTTGCCGCCGCCGGCGCCTCCGAGGCCCATTTCCTCGAAGATCGAGCTGAAATCCGCGCCGCGGAAAATGTCTTCCGAGCTATATTGCTGGTGGAAACGCGTGTCCCCGACCATGTCGTACTGTTTGCGTTTGTCGGCGTCCGAAAGAACGGCGTAAGCCTCGTTTATCTGCTTAAACTTCTCTTCGGCTTCCTTGTTGTTCGGATTCCGATCTGGGTGATATTGCATGGCCAATTTGCGATAGGCTTTCTTCAGCTCGGCCTCTGTCGCCGTCTTTGCAACACCTAGCAAATCATAGTAATTTTGCACAGTTAGACCTTTCTTGTAACCTGCTACCGACTTCTCTCACCCCAATATGTGGCCTCACACGTCAAAGTCAAGCAAGGGCTAAGCCGTTGCGTGCTACAATGAGGGGACTTCGAGGCCACTTCAATTCATAACAAATCAGGCCTCTTTCAGAAACGTTTCTCTCACGGGGAGCCCATGGGGCATAAAGCTCGCATAGCACTGATACTCGCGGGGCTCGGAACCGTGACGCTCTTCTTCCTGTCGATCGCCTATCATCAGCTTTATCAGCGCGGGCTCGAAGCGGAAGCCAAACTCATGATCAGCTACGCCCACACGCTCGAGAAGGTCTATCATCTCGAAAACAAGAGTTACGCTTACTGGAGCTCGCCCTACGGGGCGACGCTCGAAGGCGTCGATCACTGCGAGCAGCCCGATGAGGCCGCGGCGATCGGCTTCTCGGTCGCGGGCTGCCATCGCGAGGGCGCGCCTATCCCTCGCTACGCGTTCCATATCCAAAAACTCGAGGGGAGCGATCAGTACCTCATCGAGGCGACGGGGGGAAGTGATGGGCAGGGGCGCAGCCTCGTCTGCTTCCAAAGCCGTGGCCGCGAGGTTTGGCAAAGCTCGCAAAACCTCGAATTTAAGCAAATCATTTCCTGCTGGTAGAGCTCGCCTTCACATCTGTTAAAAGCTGCTTTTCTCAATAGAATTGATACCTAAGCCGATAGAGTATGCGGATTAACTCGCAGAGAGTCGACTTAGGAGTTCAATATCAAAAAGAACTTCCATAGAGGAATGCTTGCCGGTCTTCTTCAGGGCCTGAAGAAGCTGCGGGCGCGCGTCCCTCGGCCGGGCGGCGCCTCCGGAGCCAGCTGCGAACGGCTGCCCCGAGCGGACGGCGAGCTCCAGCGTTTCCTCGTCGAGCAGCTGCAGTTCGTCGTCTATACGATCTCCACGGACTTTACGCTGCATCTCGAATCCGCGCCTATACCCGCAGCGATGGGCACCGGGCTCCGTTGGTCGGAAACGGAGCTCAGCGCCCTGCTGCGCGAGGTCACGACCCTGTCCGCGCAGGATATCGAAGCCTTGAAGTTCCAGCTGCGCCTCGCCTTCGGCATGGACCGGACGCAGTGGGACATCTCGTGCCTGGCTTTGCCGCGCGACGCGCAGCTCAAAGGCCATCCCGGCCGCTACGTGCGATTGAGCTATATTCCCGTGCTGGCGGACGGCAAGCTCCAGGGCGTGCGGCTCATCGTGCAGGACGTCTCCGAGATCAAGCAGACCGAAGAACGCGCCAACGCGCAAAGGCGGGAGATGGAGAAATTCTTCGCCCTGCTCCAGGTTTCCGACCACCTCTTCGAGCTGTTCATGAGCGAGACGCGCCGGCTCTTCGAGGAGATACGCCTCGATCTGAAGCAGCTCCGGAACGCGTCCGCGGATCAGGCCAAGGAATACGCGACCCGCCTCTTCCGAGCGGTGCATACGATCAAGGCGAACGCGCGCCTCTTCCATCTGGAGAGCATCCAGGACGTCGCGCACCACGTTGAATTCTATCTCGACGACCTTCGCCAGGGCAAAATCAGGGTGACGGCGGAGACCTGGCAAGAGCTCACGCAGCGCATGCAATCCATCAGCGAGGAAGTCTATTCCTATGCGAGCCTTCGTAAGGAGATGCTGAACAACTCCGACCGCAACTCCGGGGCCAACCTCAAATACCGCGTGCAGTGGGTCCGCTCGCTCATGAGCCAGTTCGCTATCCTCTCCGCGGATCCCCATTTCGAGAAAGACCAGCTCGATATGGTGCAGAAGGAGTTCAGCCGCGCCCTCTCCACCTTCGACCGCTCCTCCCTCCGCGAGTACGTCCGCGGTTATGAGGGCATGGTGCAGGAGATCGGCGGGCAGCTCGGGAAAGAAGTGATGCTGGCCACGGACCTCGACTTCCACCAGTTCGATTCCCTGACGCTCTCGCGCGTGAACGATATCCTCCTCCACTGCCTGCGCAACGCCGTCGACCACGGCATCGAAGGGCCGGAGCTGAGGGAATCGCTCGGCAAACCGCGGCAGGGCACGATCACCCTCGCCACCGTGGAACGCAACGGCATGGTCGAAGTCACGCTGAAAGACGACGGCCGCGGCATCGATGTGGATAAGGTCAGGGCCCGTGCGGTCGAGCTCGGCATCCTCCGCGAAGAGGAAGCGCGCGTGATGCAGGACGAGGACATCGTGCCCCTGCTCTTCAACGTCGGCGTCTCGACCGCGACCACGGTGAGCGAGATCTCCGGCCGCGGCCTCGGCATGGACGTGGTCCGCGACGCGATCTACGGCATGAACGGGCAGCTCAAGCTGTCCTTCGAAAAAGGCAAGTCGACGACGGTCGCCTTCCTGCTCCCGGCGGCGAGCGAGGATTATATGGCTCCGCTCGCCATCCACGATATCAGGGACCTCATCGAAGAGGCCCTGCGCGAGAGCAGAAAAGGGTCGTCGCTCAACGTGATCTTCGAGACCGGCCTGCTCGGGCAGACGACGGTCTTCGCGGACCGCAAGGTCCTGCTCGAGGCCTTGACCCTGAGCTTCATGGAGATGGGGCCACGCATCAAGCAGGGGCGCTCCATCCTCGTGTCGCTCGAAGAGCACCTCGGCAAGAGGAAGGTCGACAGCTTCGTCTTCTATCGCCTCAAGATCGGGGATCCTTCGGAGAGCCGTTCGGTGGAAGAGAAGGAACGGCCCTTCGATCGCGCCACGGAACTCATCCGGAAGTGCGGCGGCTCGCTCTATATCCGCTCGCGCAGCGGCATCGAGATCAATATACCCTCGAACATCCCGGTGCCGTTCGCCAACTACACCTTCAAGGTGGTGAT
>JASLCY010000421.1 GCA_030151925.1 Oligoflexus sp. | reverse complement strand
GCCTTCGGTCGCTTGGCGGAAAAAGGAACTCTCGTCCTATGACCTATCCCCCGCTCTGGCTTCGCGTGGTGCTGTGGCCGCTCTCGCTCCTCTACGGCCTCGTCACCCGGATAAGGCGCAACTGGTACGAGAGGGGCTTCCTCACGTCCTATCCTCTGCCGGGGAAGGTGATCTCCATCGGCAATATCGAGGCCGGCGGCACCGGCAAGAGCCCGATGACGCTCGAGCTCTGCCAGGTCCTCAGGAACCAAGGCGCGCGGCCCGTGATCCTCACGCGCGGTTATAAGAGCGGCCTCTCCCCGAAGGAATCGGCCGTCCTGCTCGGCGAGAGGACCGTCCTGCCCGCGCAGAACTCCATCGCCTTCGTCGCCGACGAAGCCCGCATGCAGGCCGCCCAGCTCGGCGACGTGCCCATCATCGTCGGCCGCGACCGCTTCAGCGCGGCGAAGCGTTATCTCGAGCATTTCCCGGCGCCGACGCACTGGATACTCGACGACGGCTTCCAGCACCAGCGCATCAGGCGCGACCTCGACATCGTCCTCCTCGATGCCGAGCGCCCCTTCGATAACGGCTGCACCCTGCCCGCCGGCCTCCTCCGCGAACGGAAGGGCAGCCTGGAGCAAGCCGACTGGATCATCTTCACGCGCGCTCACGGGACGCTGCCTCACGACGAGGACGTCCGCTGGCTGGAGGCGAGGCGGCTCCCCTACTCCGCAGTAGCTTTCATCAGCGGCGCGCCCCATCCGATCAAGGCCGCCTCCCCGGTCTGGAACGAGATCAGGAGCTGGGCCCTGGCGCTCGGGATCGCCAAGCCGGAACGCATCATCGCCGGTCTGGAGGCGTATCAGCTCCCGATCAAGCACCAGCTGCTCGGAGACGATCACGAGCCCTTCGACAAACGGCAGCTCGAAGGCTTCCTGCGTGATACGGAAGGCCTGCTGCTCACGGAAAAGGACTATTGGCGGGAGAAGCAATATTTCGATCAACTGCAGGTCCCCGTGTACCTCATCCCCCTGACCGTAGAATGGCGGAAAGGCGAATCTTTTCCGGAAATTCTCAAGGGTTTAACCGAAAATTTATAGAGTGATTCCTAATTGCCTTTTGGCGCGTTCTCCCCTATAAAACCTGCGATTCCCCTATAGCGGAGGGCCGAAACGTGCAGCATATTTTGGTGATTGAAGACGATCCAGATATCCGCGAACTCATCGGTTATAACCTGAGCCGTGAAGGCTTCCAGATCACTCTTTGCGATAACGGGCAGGACGGCCTCGACGTCGCGCTCGCGAAGAAGGTCGATCTCATCATCCTCGACCTCATGATGCCTCGCCTCAACGGCATCGAAGTCTGCAAGAGGCTGCGTGAGCATCCCGAGAAACGCACCGTGCCCATCATCATGCTGACCGCGAAATCCGAGGAGACGGACATCGTCTTCGGCCTCGGCGTCGGCGCCGACGATTACATGACCAAGCCCTTCGGCCTCAAGGAGCTCATCGCTCGCGTCTACACCCGCCTGCGTTCCTTCACGCCGGCGGCGGTCGAAGAGAAGGCCGAGGAGGACGTGCTTCGCCAGGGCGACGTCGAGATCGACCGCTCGCGTTTCCACATCAAGGTCGGCGGCACGCAGGTGCCCATGACCCTCGCGGAATTCCGCCTCTTCGATGCCCTGGTCTCGCGCCCCGGCATCGTGCTCTCGCGCGACCGCCTGCTCGACGCCGTGACCGGCGGCGAAGGCGTGCTGATCGACCGCAACATCGACGTCCACGTCCGCTCGATCCGCAAGAAGCTCGGCGATTCGCGCGACCTGATCGAAACCGTGCGCGGCCTCGGATATAAGTTCCGCGAGCTCCATGCATGATACGCTCGAAGTTTTTCTGGAAGAACTTCCTGTCCTTCATGGTGATCATCTTCTTCACCACCTTCGTCGTCTCCTATCTGCTGATCATCCATGCCCAGCAGTTCATCGAGACGACCACGAGCGACAGCCTGAAGGAAAAACTCGTGATCTTCGCCCCCTACTTCGAGGACGGCGAGACCTGGCGGGAGCCCGAGAACATCAAGAAGATCATCGGGATCGCGCGCGAGGCCAAGACCCGCCTCAGCGTCCTCGACGATAACGAGAACATCCTCCTCGAATCCGACCTCGACGAGATCCTCGCCAAGGACAGCTACAAGCCGCGGCCCGAAGTCCTCCAGGCGAAGTTCAAGGAGACCGGCTCCGACAAACGCATCTCGAACAGCTCGAAGAAAGAGACCCTCTACAGCGCGAAGAAGCTCGTGACCCCGAAGGGCAACCTCTACCTGCGGGTCGGCGAGCCGATGCAGAACCTCCAGGAGCGGATGAAGGGCATCTTCTTCGCCCTCGCGATCGGCTCCGCGTTCGGCATGCTGCTCTCGCTGCTCCTCGCGCTCGTCCTCGTCCGCCGCATCACCGAGCCCGTCTCGGAGATGACGAAGGTCGCGGAAGCGATCGCCCGCGGCAACTACGGGGCGCGCATCCGCCGGCTGCCCGCCAACGAGCTCGGCAACCTGGGCGGTTCGATCAACAGCCTCGCCGACGCCGTGCAGGCGAACATCTCGAAACGCGAGCAGATGGAGAAGGCGCGCCGCGAGTTCTCCAGCAACATCTCGCACGAGCTCAAGACCCCGCTGACCTCGATCAAGGGTTACGCCGAGACGCTGCTCGAAGGGGCGCTCGACGACCAGGAGACGAGCCGCCGCTTCATCCGCATCATCAACAACAACGTCGAACGCATGATCAGCCTCGTGAAGGATTTGATGAACCTCGCTCACATCGAGGCGAACCAGGACCTCCTCGAGCTGTCGACCGTGGACTGGTGCCCCATCATCCAGGAAGCCGTCAATCGTCACCAGATCAAGATGGTCGACAAGGCCATCGCCTTCTCCAGCCAGATTCCACATGACAAAGTGCTCGTGAAGGGCGACCGAAAAGCTATGTCTCATATTCTCGATAACCTCCTCCAGAATGCGGTGAGTTACACGCCGATGAAGGGCGAGATCGAACTGAACGTGAGGTCGGACGGCAAATTCTGCGAATTGACGGTGAGCGACACGGGAATCGGCATTCCCAAGGCCGATCAGTCGCGCATCTTCGAACGTTTCTACCGCGTTGACGAGGCTCGTAACCGCAACGAAGGCGGCACCGGCCTTGGACTCGCCATAGTGAAGCATCTTGTGATGCAGATTCACGGCACGATTACCGTGGACAGCGAAGTGAATCGCGGTTCTAAGTTTACAGTGCGTCTCCCGCAGGCTTGAAAAAACGCTTTCCCACCTCTGCCGCACCAGGTATAAAACCTAGCCATCTGACTCAACTTTTTTTCGTATTCTATGTCAAAGCGAATGAGACTAAATCGAAGGTCACTGACGTTTCACCGGGATTTTATTTTCGCTTAACACAAAGGCTGTAGTCGCATTCTGAATAGGTCTATTGCATTGTTTTCCGCATAGACCTCACCATCAAGGGAGTGAGTGCATGAAAAAGTTAATGTTAGGTGTTTTGTTCGCGGGTCTCGCAACTCATGCGTTCGGCGCGGATAAAGCCCTCAAGGGCGAAGTGAAGCTCGACGGCTCGAGCACGGTATTCCCTATCGCCGAAGCGGCGGCCGAGGATTTCAAGAAAGAATATCCGAACGTCCGCGTAACCGTCGGCATGTCCGGTTCGGGCGGCGGATTCAAGAAGATCACGACGGGCGAGATCGACATCTCGAACGCATCGCGCAAGATCAAAGACGAAGAAGTGAAGAAAGCGGCTGAGAACAAGATCGAGATCGTCGAGCTCCCCATCGCGAACGACGGCATCGCTGTCATCGTGAACCCTAAGAATACCTGGGTGAAGACGCTGACCCTCGCTCAGCTCAAGACGATCTGGGAGCCGAATTCCAAAGTCAAGACCTGGAAGGACGTCGACGCCAGCTGGCCGGCTGAGCCGATCAAACTCTACGGTTTGGGTTCGGATTCCGGTACTTTCGAATTCTTCACCGAGCACGTCAACGGCACAGCCCGCGCAACCCGTACCGACTACGTCGCGAGCGAAGACCATAACGTGATCGCGAACGGCGTGGCGAAAGACAAGAACGCTCTTGGTTACGTCGGTTACGCTTACTTCTACGAAAACCAAAAATCGCTGCGCAACATCCCGGTCGCGGGCAAGGACAACGTCGCTCTCGCGCCGAGCGCCGAGACGATCGAAAAGGGCACTTACACCCTCTCGCGTCCCCTCATGATCTACGTTCAGAAGAAATCGGCCCAGCGTCCCGAAGTCAAAGCGTTTGCTGATTTCATGATCAAGAACGCCGGCAAGTTCGCCAAAGAAGTCGGTTATGTTCCTCTGAAAGCCGCTCAATACGATGAAACGGCGAAGAAGTTCGAGAACTTCGTCGCCGGCAAAGCCACTCACTAAGAGGTCACCGTGGGGAAGAGCCAACTCTGGGCCAAAGCCAGTCCCTGGCAGCAGTGGCGTGAACGCATGGTCCTCAAGGGCCTCGCTTTCGCGGCATTCGTCTCCATCTTCACCACGGTCAGCATCATCTACATCCTGGGAGTGGAGTCTTACCACTTCTTCTCCCAGGTTCCTCTCCGCGACTTCTTCTTCGCGACCGAATGGGCCCCGCTCTTCGAACCGCGCTCCTACGGGATCTGGCCGCTGGTCAACGGCACGTTCCTGATCGCCATTCTCTCGATAGTCATCGCCTTGCCGCTCGGGATATGCATCGCGATCTACACCTCCGAGTACGCGACCGGCTGGTGGCAGAAGATCCTGAAACCCCTGCTCGAGATCCTCGCCGGCATTCCCTCCGTGGTCTACGGTTACTTCGCGGTCACCCAGGTCAGCCCTCTGATCCAATCCGTGTTCCCCAGCGCCGAGGTCTATAACTCGCTCAGCGCCGCGATCGTGATCGCCATCATGGTCCTGCCGACCATCGCCTCGATCTGCGACGATTCGCTCCGGGCGATTCCCAAGCAGGTGCGCGACGGCGCCTATGCGCTCGGCACCCGCAAATCGGAAGTCACGCTGCACATCGTGGTTCCCGCCGCCTTGAGCGGCATCCTCGCGGCGTTCATACTCGCCTTCTCGCGGGCCATCGGCGAGACGATGGTCGTGACCCTGGCCGCGGGCGGCACCGCGCAGCTCACGGCGAATCCGCTGGTCGGCATCCAGGCGATGACCGCTTATATCGCCCAGGTCGCGTTGGGCGACGTCGCGCACGGCAGCGTCGAGTACCAATCGATCTTCGCCGTCGGCCTCGTCCTCTTCTTCATCACGCTGGCGCTGAACCTCTGCTCGCAATACATCGTCAAACGCTACGCGAGGAAATACGAATGAACCCGACCGAGAGCCTGGCAGGGCTGCCTGCCGCCGCCTTGCGTACGAAGCCGCTCTTCAAGGACAATCGAGCGGCGCGTCGGCTCAAGGAGCGCGTATTCGTCGCCGTGATGCTCGGCGCCACGCTCGTCGCGCTCCTCTTCCTCGTCTATCTCCTCGTCTCGATAGGGATAGACGGCTCCGGTCGCCTCGATCTCGATTTCTTCACGAATTTCCCCTCGCGGCATGCGGACCAGTCCGGCTTTAAATCGGCTATCGCCGGCACCGTGTGGCTCGGCGCGATCGCGCTCGTCAGCTCGGTGCTGCTCGGCGTGGGCGCGGCCGTCTATCTCCAGGAATTGGCGCCGAAGAACCGAATAACGTCCTGGATCGAAGTCGCGATCTCGACTCTCGCCGGCGTACCTTCGATCATCTACGGCATCCTCGGCCTCGGCGTATTCGTGCGTTTCTTCGGTATGGGCCGCTCGGTCCTGGCCGGCGGCTTGACTCTCAGCCTCATGATCATCCCGGTGATCATCATCGCCTCGCGCGAGGCCTTGAAAAGCGTGCCCGATTCGATGCGGATGGGCTCCTACGCTCTCGGCGCCACCCGCTGGCAGACCGTGCGCGACCACGTCCTGCCCGCCGCCGTTCCCGGCATCGCCACCGGCGTGATCCTCTCGATGGCTCGCGCGCTCGGCGAGGCCGCGCCCCTTATTTTGCTGGGCGCGCTCACTTACGTGGCTTACGTCCCGGCTTCGCCGCTCGACGGTTTTACGGCGATGCCGATCCAGATCTACAACTGGGCCTCGCGCCCGCAGGATGCCTTTCATCACCTGGCCTCGACCGGTATCATCGTGCTCCTGGGCTTCCTGCTGATCTGCAACTCGCTGGCGATTTTCATCCGTATGCGTTGGGGTAAAAGAAGATGATGCCTCCTACTAGCCAAAAGTTTACCAGTCCTATCCTCGAGGCCCGCAACCTCAATATTTATTACGGTTCGAAGAAGGTCGTGAAGAATCTCAACATGAAGATTCCCAAGCAGACCGTGACCGCGCTCATCGGCCCTTCGGGCTGCGGGAAGAGCACGATCCTCCGCAGCTTCAACCGCATGAACGATTTCATCGACTCCTTCAGCTACGAAGGCGAGATCTTCTTCGAAGGCTCCGACATCTATCGCTCGAAGATCGACGTCACGGACTTCCGTCGCCGCATCGGTATGGTGTTCCAGAAGCCGAACCCCTTCGCGAGCTCGATCGCCAAGAACATCACGTGGGGCCCGAAGATCAACGGCTATCAGGGTGATTTCGACGAGCTCGTGGAGAAGTCCCTGCGCCGCGCCGCGCTCTGGGACGAGGTCAAAGACAAGCTCGGCGACAGCGGCCTCGCCCTCTCGGGCGGTCAGCAGCAGCGCCTGTGCATCGCCCGCGCGGTCGCTATGGATCCCGAGGTCATTCTGATGGACGAGCCCTGCTCGGCCCTCGACCCCGCCTCGACCCTGGCGATCGAGGACCTGATCCACGACCTCAAGAAGGAGTACACCATCGTTATTGTGACGCATAACATGCAGCAGGCCGCCCGTGTGTCGGAGTATACGGCCTTTATGTATAACGGTGACTTGATCGAATTTGGCCCCACGGACCGCATCTTCTCCCAACCCGAAGAAAAACTTACCCGCGACTACATAGTTGGCCGCTTCGGCTAAAAACCCGTCCGAGGAAACTCGGATACCGGGACAACAGACGCAGAACGACGCCATCTCCCCTCGGGAGACGGCTTCGCTCACTGCTTTTGCCTGGTTGTCTCCAGCGCACAATGCTAAATTAGCTTCGCAAAATTGCATTTGGAGTTCCCCTACCACACATGAGTAGTCGTTTATGAGCACACAACTGGATGGCTGGCAGCGTTCGCATAACCTCAACGAACTCACCGCGGCAGACGACGGCAAGAAAGTAACCCTCATGGGTTGGGTTCAGTCGCGTCGTGATCACGGCAATCTTATCTTCATCGACCTTCGCGATCGTTACGGCATCACTCAAGTGGTCTTGGATCCGGCTCACACCGCGGGCGTGATCGAAGTCGGCGAGAAGCTCCGCAACGAATACGTCCTCGCTGTCCGCGGCGCCGTGCGCAAACGCCCCGAAGGCATGATCAACGCCAAAGTCACCACCGGCGCGATCGAAGTCGTCGCGGACGAAGCGAAGCTCTTGAATCCGAGCGAGCCCCTGCCGTTCCAGATCCAGGACCTGACCGAAGCGAGCGAGACGCTCCGCCTCAAGTATCGCTACCTCGATCTCCGTCGCCCGACGCTCAAGCAGAATATCCTCACGCGCATCCAATTCGTGAAAGAGATGCGCCGCGCGCTCGAAGACGAGAACTTCCTCGATATCGAAACGCCGTTCCTCTATAAGTCGACTCCGGAAGGCGCCCGCGAATTCCTCGTGCCCTCGCGCATCCACGCGGGCAAGTTCTATGCGCTCCCGCAGAGCCCGCAGCTCTTCAAGCAGGTCTTGATGGTCGCCGGCTTCGACCGTTATTTCCAGGTCGTGAAATGCTTCCGCGACGAAGATCTCCGCGCGGACCGCCAGCCCGAGTTCTCGCAGATCGACCTCGAGATGTCGTTCGTCGACCGCGAGCAGGTCATGGGCACGATGGAAAAGGTGATCGCGCGCGCCTGGGAGAAAGTCTCGGGCGTCAAGGTCAAGCTTCCCCTGCCGCGCATGAGCTACGACCAGTCGATGGAAGAGTACGGCAACGACAAGCCGGATACCCGTTTCGAGCTTAAGATCACGAACCTCACCGACATCGTCGCGAAGTCGGAATTCAAGGTGTTCGTGAACGCGGTGAGCACCGGCGGCATCGTCAACGCCCTCTGCGTGAAGGGCCAGGGCGAGGCTTTGACCCGCAAGGAGCTCGACGAGCTCACCGAGCTCGCCAAGCAGCACGGTTCGGGCGGCCTGGCCTGGGCGAAGATCAAGGACGGCAAGGGCCAGGAAAGCTGGCAATCGCCCGTCGCGAAATTCCTCTCGAACGAGATCATCGACGCCATCAACCAGAAGGTCGGCGGCTCGGTGGGCGACGTGATCCTCTTCGGCGCCGGCGACTACAAATCGACCAAGGCGTCGCTTTCCGCGGTCCGCCTCGAGCTCGGCAAGAAGTTCAAGCTCTACGACCCGAAACAATTCAACTTCCTGTGGGTCGTCGACTTCCCATCGTTCGAACGCGATCCCGATACGGGCCGCCTCATCGCTTGCCACCACCCTTTCACCTCGCCGCGCGACGAGGACCTGCACCTCCTCGAGACCGCACCCGAGAAGGTCAAGGCGAAGGCCTACGATCTCGTCCTCAACGGCAACGAAGTCGCGGGCGGTTCGATCCGTATCCACAACCAGGATCTGCAGGCGCGCATCTTCAAGCTGCTCGGCCTCACGCAGGAAGACGCTCAATCGAAGTTCGGCTTCCTGCTCGACGCTCTGAAATTCGGTGCTCCGCCCCATGGTGGTATGGCCTTCGGTCTCGATCGTCTCGTGATGCTCCTCACCGGCTCCGAGTCGATTCGCGATGTGATCGCCTTCCCGAAAACCAACAAAGCGACGGACCTCATGACCGAGGCCCCGAGCGAAGTCGGCCCTAACGAATTACGCAATCTGCACATCCGTGTGCAAAAGTTGACTCTGGAGTAAACGATGTTATTTAAGCTTTCTGATTGGTACGACTTTCCGATGGGTCCATGGACGCGGGCTTATCTCGGAATCTCCGATGAGATTTATCGAGGTGACAGCATGCCGGCGGCTACTCCCGAGCGAGTCGCGGCCTTCGGAGGCTTTCTCGTCGATTTCTTCCAGGACCACAAACCCGATTCCCAGGCTCAGTTCGTCGATCTCCTCGAAGAATGGACCAGCATGGGCCAATCGGGCGCTGTTGTGCAACTGGCTGAAAAATATTCCGAATTCCCTATCGATGGCGATTTCCGTGCCTGTCTCGCCCTCGGCTCTTCGCTCATGCTCGAATCCGAGCTCGACGAGGCGGCGACTCTTCTTCGCCAGGCTCAAGGCCTCGAGCCGAACGAGCTCGCCCCCTACGTGAACCTCACCTCCATCTATTTTGCGATGGAGCAGGATCAGGAAGCGCTCAAATGGGCGGACCGGGCTTTGGCGATCGACCATACCAATCCGCGCATCTGGGAAATCGTCGCCTCGATCTACATGTATGAGGACAGAGCGACGGCAGGTGAACGCGTTCGCGTCAAAGCGGAAGCGATCAACAGCTACGCCGGCCTGTCGCTCGCGGCCGAACTCATCGACCCGACCGACAGGCTGCTCAAGGCCCAGCTGCTGGGCGACGCCTTCAATGCCGGCGCTCGCGATGACGAGTTCCTCATCGAATATACCGCGGCCCTCGGCCTCGCGCAGCAGTTCGAGAAGATCCCGCAGATCCTGTGGCGTCTCGAGAACATGGAAAAGAAGACGCTGCACTGGAAGCTCTATTCGCATGGAGCGCAGGCCTTCCTCGCGATGAACCAGACCGAGCAGGCCGACCAGCTCATCAAAAAAGCCGCGCGTTCGCCGCACATTCCCGCAAAAATCATCGAAGATCTGCAACGCATCTACGATTCCGAGGTCAACGTATGAGCCATACAGCGATTGCCAGTCCCGACGCGCCGGCCGCCATCGGTCCCTACTCCCAAGCCATCGTCCACAATGGAATGGTGTACTGTTCAGGCCAGATCCCGCTCGATCCGCTGACCGGCGAGATGAAGGGTGCGACGGTCGAAGAGCAGGCTCATCAGGTGATGAAGAACCTTCAGGCGGTTCTCGAGGCGGCCGGCTCCGGAATGGGCGGGATCATTCGTACGACAATTTATTTGCAGAATTTAGAAAATTTCGCCAAAGTGAATGAAGTTTATGCCAGTTACCTGAGCAAACCCTATCCGGCTCGCGCGACGGTCGAGGTCTCGAAGCTTCCCCGCGGTGCGCAGGTCGAGATCGATGCTATCGCTCGTCTGCTCTGAAGAAGTGTTGGCTGTGAGCTACTGCTCGGAACAACCTGAACTTTTTCTTCTGGCAATAAGAAAAAATGTTTTCAAAAAGAGTATCAATTCGCTTATGTTCTCCTCAGTCGAGAACGCGGTATGCTGCTCTCAAATCACTTCGCGGGGTCAAAGGACGCCGCGGCCCCCATTGAAGGCCTTGACCTGGCAAACAATGGTACTCAAATAGTGACGGCTATGCTAAGCTGGAACTGAAGCTTTCATCTTTTACGTTACGGGACTAGGGAGACCAATGAGCCGCACGCTCATGAAAAAAGCTGCCTACGCATTGGGCATCGTCGGTCTGACCGGATTGCTTGCACAAAGCATCAAGGCAGGACTGAAGCCGACCGTGCTGACCACCTACGTAGAGATCGATGGAGTTGACTTCGGGCCGTTTGACAACATCGAAGGTCTCGACAAGTTCGCGCGCGACGGCTATCCGCTCGCCGAAGGTTCCAGCTTCGAAGCTGTGCATCTGAGTCGCGAATTCGTCACGCATCCTTCGCTTTATCTTTGGGCGAAGAACCAGACTTCCCGCAAGTATGGGCCCAAGGATATCAACCTGATCACGGAAAACGAAGAAGGCAACGTCGTTTCACGTAAAGTGTTGCAATTATGCCAGCCCCTTTCTTGGTCTGTCGAAGCCTCTAACCCGTCCTTGGGTGGATTTAATGAATCAGTGGACTTGGCTGTTCAAAAAATTTCCGTTTTCTAGAGCACAATCTCCTCTCAAAACGCGCATGGCCGTAGGCGCCCTCTTTACCGGAGCGGTGATACTCGGTTGCCAGAACCTGGTGCGTCCGGCATCCGTAGCGCCATCCTCGGAAGTCGCAGAGGATAAGTCCCACATCATATCCAGCGTGAAAGTCTACCTGCAGGACGGCGCGGGCAAGGACGCCTACTGGGGCGATTTCGATCGCACGACCTGCACCGACGGTCTGCCGACCCTGTGGAGCAGCGTCTTCACCAGCTCGTTCGGCGATCAGCGTTTCGATATCGATTTCTCGCCTATCGCCGAGAAGAAAGCCAACATCGTCAGCGTGAAGACCGGCAACGAGCGTTTCC
>JASLCY010000013.1 GCA_030151925.1 Oligoflexus sp. | reverse complement strand
GTTGGAAAAGCGCGTTCAGGAGGAGCGGCAAGCGCCCGAAACTGATGCCGGACTCCGGCGACGGCGTCAGCGGCACGCTGAAGGCCAGCAGGCGGATATGCGAGGTCTTGTTGAGGAACTGCATCGCGATCGCTCCGAGAGGGCTGCTGACGTCGCCGCCGACCTGCAAGGCGCCGAGGGATTGCAGCACGCCTATGTATTGATCGCGCGTCTGCAGGTTCTCGCAATAACGCGGCAAGCCCTCCACCGGCTTCGGATATTCGATAAAACCCGCGGCGCAGGCGCAGAGCTCACCGTAATCGCGCATGCCTTCGCTCGGGACGAGCCAGATCTGGCGATTGTAGACGTCGGCCTTCTTCACGTTCGGGCAAAAGAAGGAGCGCGGCTGCGAGGGTTTCGCTTCGGCGACGACCAGCTGCGTCGCGTAAGAGGTCTCGGGCGTAAGTTTATCGAGACGCGAGGTCTTGAATCCCAGCACGTCGAGGCTGGTCTTGAGATGGAAAAACGCGTCCTCCAGGAACATCTCGCCGCCCGGCTGCGACACGAGCAGCGCTTTTTTATCGCGCGCGTTGAGCCAGCTGCGGAAGGTGTCATCGGCGACCAGATCGGTCTTGGAATCGGAGGCGATCTTCCAGACGAGCGTTTTCTGGGCGCCTTCCGCATCCTGCGGCCCCTTCATCTCGACTTCGATGCTCTGCGTCGAACCCTCGAAGTTCCAGTCCTGCGAACCGAGCTCCTTGCCGTCGAGCTCGAGCGTGAGTTTACCGTGGATCGCCTCGCCGGGCGCCGAGCGCCGGATGGTCACGACCCAGCTCTGCCGCTCGTCGCTCACGCTCGGCGGCTTCACGTCATCGATGAAGACGTTGCCGCCCGGATTCACGTCGACGCCGAGGGGATACCAGGAAACCTGGATCTTCTTCTCGAGATAGGCCCAGTTGAAGTCATCCCAGCTCGCGCGGTCGCTATCCGAGACGATCACGAGATGCTCGATGTCGGGCGCCTTGGCGATGAGCTTCTCCACGGCCGAACCGATCTTGAAGCCGGCGCGATGGAAACCCTCCTCGCCGATCAGGCGATTGAGCTCCTCCCGCTTCGCCAGAGGATAGATCTCGGGCGAGGACGAGACGCTGAAGCTGATCTTGGTCCGGTTATCGAGGCGGCTGAGCACGTCCTGCGCCAGTGCCAGGTACTCGCTCTTCGACTTCGAGGCTTCGACGGAAGGGCTCAGATCGAAGATCACGTGGGTATAACGAAGGTCGAGGTTGTCCTTCTTCGAGATCGCTTCGCTGGGTTCGAGGCTGAAGACGGTCAGCGCACCGGCCGCGATCAGGAAGCAGATGAAGGGCCAGAGCGGAGGCTCGGTCCAGCGGAGTTTCGGGACCGCCTTGAGCTCCAGCTTCAAGACCTCGAGTATAGGCAGGAGCGCGCGGCGCTTCTGCTGCCGCAGCAGGAACCAGAGGATGATCGCGCCCAGCGCGGCGGCGATCATGGCGAGGGTCGCGGGTCCGAAGGACCAGAAGAAATCGCTGGCCATGTTTTAGCCCCTTCCCCTGTGAGCCTGGAGCCAAGGCTGCTCCAGCGCGAACATGTATTGGTGCAGAGGCGTCTGGTCGGTGAAGATCGTGTGGTGCGTGTAGGCCTTCCGCCACTCCTCGGCCGCGGTCTTGAGCCATTCGCCTATCGCGCGGTGGAGAGCGTCCCCGGCGAGCAGGGAGGAGCCCATGAACTCTTCCGAGCCCTTATGCTTCTCGAAATAACAGGCCTCGGGGTCGAGCCACTTCGTGTCGACCTCGAGCGAAGACAGCACCTGCACCCAGCACGCGAGGGATTTGCGCGGGATCCAATCGGGAACGCCGCGGAAGCCGTCGCTGATCCAGTAGACGAGGTCGGCGCTCTCTTCCTGGAAGGTCCTTACCGGGCGCCGCGGCGCGAGATCCTTCGGATCGACGACGAACTGCCGGCTCAGGAGCTTCTCGAAAGCGATCGCGGAATCCACCTGCGACCGCAGGGGAAAAGGCGCGGCCTGCCCGTCCTTCACGACGAAGACCTTGACCTGGTCGCCCCAGCGATAGAACTGATAAGCGAGGTTGAGGGCGATCCGCCAGGCCAACTCCATTTTAGTCCGCGCATCGGCCTTCCGCGCGGCTTCATCGTCCGGCAGGGGCCACGCCATGGATTCGGCGAGCTCCACCAGCACGTGCACCTTGCAGCTCGCTTCGTCGTTCTGCTCCCTGAGCACGAGCTGCTCGTTGCGCGCGTAGGCCCGCCAGTCGATCAACTGCACGGGATCGCCGTGCGTATAACGGCGGCTGCCCGCCGGCATCCGCGTCGGGCGCATCAGGTTGAGTTTTTGCGTCCCGTGAAAACGAGCCACCGATACGTATTTCTGATGACTCGGCTCGATCGCATGATACGGAGTGAGCTGCTTTAATAGGGGCGTACCGGTGTATCCTTCGCTCATAGCCATCCTTTGGCTTTCATCTCGGCCTGGTCTTCGACGCGTTTGAGAAGTGTCTCGATGATCTGGTCCTCGGCGAAGCGTTCGCTCTGCGCGTTGATGCCCAGGCGGATCCTGTGCCTCAGGACGGGTTTCGCCATCCTGCGCACGTGGCGCCAGCGAACGGTATCCGAACCCTCTATCAGCGCCAGCGCCCTGGTGACGGAAATCAGGCTGATGCCCGCGCGAGGCCCCGCGCCGTACCAGATCAAGGGCTTGATCTCGTCGGGACACGCGGCATCCTGCGGACGCGTGGTCCGCACGAGCAGGTTGATCGCCCGCACGATCTCTTCCGGGACCTTGATCGCCGACTTGGTGGCGATGAGCGCCCGCACCCCCTCCAGGCCGACCGGCTGCGCGCTCTTCGCGAGGCTGCGCTGCTCGCCGACGAGCCGGTTGCCGACGTGCGCCTGCAGGATCTTCTCTTCGTCGCCTTCCGTCGGATAATCGACCAGCGTGTGAATGAGAAAACGGTCGAGCTGCGCTTCGGGCAAGGGGAAGGCGCCTTCCGATTCGAACGGGTTCTGAGTCGCGAAAACCATGAACGGGTCGGGCAGCGCGTAACTCGTCCCGCCGACCGTCGACGTGCGCTCCTGCATCGCTTCGAGCAGGGCCGACTGCGTGCGCGGCGACGCGCGGTTGATCTCGTCGGCGAGCAGCAGGTTCACGAAGACCGGGCCCTTCGCGAATTCGAAGACCTTGCGGCCCTTGTCGTCGATGTTGAGGATATCCGAGCCGATGATGTCGGTCGGCAGGAGATCCGGCGTGAACTGCACGCGCCCGAAGTGGAGGCCGAGGTTCTGCGAGATCACGCGGACGAGCGAGGTCTTCGCCAGCCCGGGCGCGCCGGTCATCAGGATGTGTCCACCGGAAACCAGGCAGCACAAAGCCTCCGTGATGAGCTCATCCTGCCCGAAGATCGACTCCGCGACCGCTTGTTTTACGTTCTGCACGAGCGCCGTGGCCGCTTCCAAAGACATCGTTTCCTGTTGCATCGGGGCTTCCTTGTTTTTCCTCGAGGGGAACACCTGGGTCTAACTGGTATCCTACC
>JASLCY010000003.1 GCA_030151925.1 Oligoflexus sp. | reverse complement strand
ATTGGAAATCCGAGTTTGGTCATGACCTCCTTGTCGCGTTGAATTTTGGTGACTCTAGCCTGAATTTCTTGACGAGCAACGCCCAAGAGCGACTGGTTAAAGCTTGCGAATAAGCTCGATAACTCTCGGAGTTTGTTTTCAATTTTACCTATTGTTTGATCGATTGAATTTTTCAATTGTTCAACATTATGCTCGACAAACTGATGGGAAATAACAACTTCTCGACCACGGATCTCGCCTCTAGGCAGAGTATCACCCCAAGTATTCGGTTGGATCCAGAAGACTTCTTTATCGCCTTCGAATGGGATAAAGACTTTAACCTCGGTTCCAGAGATGAGTGCCGGTCCTCTATCATGGAAAAAGTATGCCATTCTATTCGGCAGTGTCCGGGCATCAACTTGGACTTCTTTATCCTCGGCGTATGCCAGATCTCTTCTCAGAGTCGGCACAATAACTTCCCATTTCTTTGCGACGTTTTGGGCTAACGACTCGGGTGATTCAGCAAGCAAATCGCGTTGTGAAATCTGCGCAATTTCCTCTTTCATTTTATGAAGCTGATTTTGTTGAACCGCTGAATTGTCGTATTTTGAAAAGAATGGTTCAGTCATAGGTGGTCCTCACAAGCAGAGTTGCCTGTAGGGTAACAGAACGCCTGGAGAAGCCGGAAGTTGTTCAAGAAAAAAGAGGGGAAACTAGGCTCTTCTCGGAACATAGTGGAGAATAAGTAAAAAAGGCGGGCATGTCGCCAATGACTTCAGTAAGATTGGATTACCACATCTAAAACTTACAAAGGTCCAGCGGATGCCCGAAGAAATACTAGCACGTTTTACGTTGCTGCCAGATCTAAAAATGACTCGCTTCGAACGAGAGTTTCCCTCCACCATGGCCATCAGCGTGGAGAAAACGAATCCCTACGAGGTCTGCCCGCGCTGCGCTACACGCTCATGGTCAGTCTACGACCGCCGCACCGTTACGATAAAAGATGAGCCCCTGCGCCAGGCGCCTGTGGTCCTCCGGATAAGAAAGCGACGCTTCTCCTGTAAGCCTTGCAAGAGGCCATTTACAGAACCCGTAGCCGGCGTGAGCAAGGGCCGCCGCTTCACCGAGCGATTTAAAAAATCGCTCATGTGGGCCTGCGAGACGTTTTCCGATATCAAATCGGTTAGGGAGCACTATAAGTGCTCCTATGGCTTTATTTATAGCGCCCTCTACGAGCAGCTTAAGATCCAAGCGGGACACAACGCGAGCCCCTGGCCGCAAAAGCTTGGAATCGATGAACATCGCTTCGGGCGCGACAAAGAGGACGGACGGACCCGCTTCGCTACGCTCATCGTGAGTCACGGCCGCAATAAGCGAGCCTTCGAAATGGTTGAAGGTCGGGCTGTTGGCGAACTTAAGGCCCTCCTCGGGCATATCCCCGGCCGCGAGGCCGTAAAGCTCGTCACCATGGATATGAGTGGGCCCTATCGGGCCTTCACTCATAGTTTTTTTCCAAATGCGAGGATCGTCGCCGACAAGTTTCACGTCGTCAGGCTCCTCAACCCCGCGCTCACGCGCGCCCGAAAGGAAGTGACTGGAGACCGCAGAACGCTTCCTGTTCGGAAGCTCCTGCTCATAAACGGCCATAACCTCGAGTTCAAAAAGCGCTCGCTCATCGCCGGCTGGCTCGACCTACACCCAAAGCTCCGCGAGATCTACTACGCAAAGGAATCGCTCCACAGGCTCTATCGCTGCAAGGGCATCGAAAAGGCTCGAAAGTGTCTAAGCAAGCTGCTCGATCTCCTCGCTACAAGCGAGATCGCGGAGCTGAAGACGCTGCGATCAACACTTAAATCATGGCGTACCGAGATCTTAAACTACTTCATTTCGGGACATACAAATGCACGCGTCGAGGGCTTTAATAACGTCGCAAAGACAATCATTAAGCGTGGTTACGGATATAGGTCTTTTGAAAATTATCGGCTTAGGGTATTGAGGGCTTGCTGCTGAAGGCGTTGCGGGGTGACCCACCACGAGTTGATAAGAACCGGAAACTATCAATATACGTCAAAAATGAAGTTCGACAACGTTGCCCCACGCGGTCCCAACAGGAATCGAACCTGTATCTGATCTTTAGGAAAGACCTGTTCTATCCGTTGAACTATGGAACCGTAGGAAGGCTTAAATTAGCTAGAAAACGCGGGCTCGACCACCATTTTCTGGTCGAGCCTCGGTTTTTGATCAGGTCAGGATGGCAAGTGGATCTTCGAGGTAGCCGGCAAGCGTCTGGAGGAAGGTCGCACCAACGGCTCCATCGATTACACGGTGGTCGCAGGACATCGTCATCGTCATGCGTTCCTGCACTTCGACTTCGCCCTTCTCATTGACCCACGGAGTTTTGATCGTCGCACCGACAGCCAAAATTGCGGCCTGTGGTGGATTGATGATAGCCGTGAAGCTCTCGATGCCCATCATGCCGAGGTTCGAGATCGAGAAGGTGCCGCCCTGATATTCCTCAGGCGCGATCTTACCCGACTTCGTACGGCCGATGAGATCCTTCGTAGCTTTCGCGATCTCACGCGCGCCCAGCGCATGCGCATTGCGAACGACCGGCGTGATCAACCCGTCCGGGATCGCCACCGCAACAGCCACGTGCGCGGCCTTGAAGCGACGGATATAATCGCCTTGCCAGCTCGCATTCACTTCCGGGTGTTTCACCAGCGCACGCGATACCGCAAGCACGAGGAGATCGTTCACGCTCACGCGCGCGTCTTTCTCAACGCCATTATTCAGGCGCTCGCGCCACTCATTGAGTTTATGCATATTCACGGAGCGCGTGAGGTAGAAGTGCGGCGCATCGTTTTTCGCGGCCAGCAAACGCTTCGCGATCGTCTTGCGCATCATGTTCACCGGCACGTCTTCGTATTCGCCGGCAGCGATGGCCTTCACCGGAGCCGGTTCCGCCTTCGCCGAAGATGCAGCCGCACCCCCGCCAGCCAAAGCCTGCTCGACATCACGGATCACCACGCGCCCGCCCGGGCCCGATCCCTTCACGGAATGGAGATCGATATTCTTCTCTTCCGCGATCTTCTTCGCGAGAGGCGAAGCCCTCAGTCTTTCACCGCTATCACCGTCCGCGTTGACGGCCGGCGCGGCCTTGGTCGCAGAAACCGTCTCCGCAGCCTTCGCGGGAGCGGAGGCTTCTGCAGGAGCCGCTTTCGAAGCGGTAGGAATAGGCGGCGGCGCATCTTTCTTCGCGCCCGCGCCAGGAACCTCCGCCTTCTCGCCCTTCTGTCCGACGATGCAGATCGGCGAGTTCAAAGCCGTGGTTTTACCGGCCGGCACCAGAATCTTCAGAAGGTAACCCTCGACCGGCGAGTTGTATTCCATCGTCGCCTTATCGGTCTCGATCTCGACGAAAGCCTCGCCTTCTTCGATGAAGTCGCCTTCTTTCTTCAGCCAAGACGCGATACCACCCTCTTCCATGGTATCGCTGAGCTTGGGCATTTCTATAACTTCAGCCATGGATGGCTCCTAGATATAAAGAACGTCTTTCGCTGCTTTTATTATACGCTCGATCGAAGGCATTACGCGCTCTTCCTGCGCCTCATTATAAGGCATAGGCACGAATTCGTTGGTCACGCGCTGCACCGGGGCGTCGAGGTCGTCGAAGCACTCCTTCTGCACGCGATCCGCGATCTGCGCGCCCACGGAACCGAACGACCAAGCCTCTTCCACGATCACCAGACGATGCGTCTTGCGCACCGAAGCGAAGATCAGATCCTCATCGAGAGGCTGAAGAGTGCGCGGATCGAGGACTTCGACCGAGACGCCCTCCTTCGCGAGCTGGTCGGCGACTTCGATAACCTTATGGAGGACCTTGTTCCAGGCGATGATCGTGACGTCCGTGCCTTCGCGCTTGATATCCCCTTTGCCGAGAGGAATCAGGTATTCCTCCTCGGGGACTTCGCCCTTCATCCCGTACATCATCTCGCTTTCGAGGAAGAGCACGGGGTTGTTGTCGCGGATCGCCGATTTCAGGAGGCCCTTGCCGTCGTATGGCGTCGAGCAGGTCACCACCTTGAGGCCCGGGACGTTCGTGACCATCGGCTCATAAGCTTGGCTATGCTGCGCGCCGAGCATGTGCGCGGCGCCGTTCGGGCCGCGGAAGACGATGGGGATATTGAATTACC
>JASLCY010000585.1 GCA_030151925.1 Oligoflexus sp. | reverse complement strand
GAGAGCAATAAGCCGAGTTGGCAAGGCTGTCTGGACGATATCGTTCAGCACCATTTCTACGTCAATTTCACCGGTGGCGGTGAGGTAATAGGTGTCGAGGTCCTGCGGCGTGAGATCGCGTTCGACCTCCTCGCCTTCGCCGATCTGCTCGCCCTCGATATCGAACGAGGCTTCCGCGGCCTCACGATCGATGAAACGCACGCTCACGTCCCTCGCGATCGGCCAGGGGATCTCCTTCTCGCAGCGGCTGCAGCCGACGATGGGGACGAAGGCGATATCGCCTTCGACGGAATAGACTCCGTAGGGCTCGGGAGCGATCGTCACCTTGCCTTGCAGGCCGAGGCCCTCTTTGCCAAGGAACGACGCGTAGATTTCCGAGAGCCAGGGTTCGTCGCCCTTGAGGGTGACGACGAGAGGTTCACGGAGGTCTTTGACGGCGACTTTCATACGATTTCAGCTCCAGGGCCTGGGGTTAGCGACGCCCGTCCTTTTACCTTCTCAGACCTGCGGTTGCAAGTCTTTGTCCCGGCTGGGGAATTTACTCGGAGTTTGCAGAAACATCCCATAAATTCAAATAGTTACATTAATATATTTCACTTTTTAGGCCCGGTGCCGAAGACGTCACTGAACAGGAGTAACCATTTACCCTGAAGCAGGAATCCGAAGCCGCATGTTGAAACGCTGGAACGTCTATCACGGCTCTGAGAATCTCGGCCTTAAAACGGCCAAGGAGATCAGGGAGGCTTTGCGCAAGGGGACGCTCGACCCCTTCGACAAGGTGTCGGCGGAAGGCTCCAACATCCGCGAGGACCTCATCGAAGTCGATGAGATCTTCAACGAAAGCGCGGACGATGAGGTCGAGAAGCAGGCGGAATTCGGCGAGGCGCCGCTCGAGCTGCCCAAGGCGGAAGCCGCGGCCGCGAGCGCCGCCGTAGAGGTCAATACCGGCGAGATCCGGCCGATCGAAATGAAGGCGGCCTCGGGGCTGGACTTCACCCCTTCTTACGCCGGCGGAACCAACGCCACGAGCGCGACCAACACGGCGCCCGGCCCGGCGGCTTCGAACGCGCTGCCGAGCTCGGCCTGGCGCAACGAATCATCGATGCGCAAGCCCGATGACATGCCCAAGGACAAAGACAATAAACCCAACGATAAACGCTATTACCTGATCGACAAGAGCAAGATACTCGGGCCGCTGAGCGCGCTCGAGATCCAATCGCTCTTCAACCGGAACCTCCTGAACCAGAAGGTGAAGGTGCAGAAGATCGGCAACACGAAGTCGATCCCGGTCGCGCAGTTCATCTCGAGTTATTCGGAGGACAGGCTCAAGGAGCTCGAGAGCGACGGCAAGCTCAATCAAAAGGTGAGCGCGCCGTCGTCCAAGGTCCTGAACGAGCTCGCTCGCGTGGCGAACGCGCAGAAGCTCGCCAAGACCAAGCAGAACAAGACTTATTTCGTGATGGGAGGAGCGGTCGCCGTCATCGGCCTCGTCCTCTTCCTCATCGTCGGCGGCCGTTCGGGCAAACATTCGGAGGATCGCGAGGATCGCGAGACCGCGGCCGAAACCAGCGGCAAACGCGGCAGTCGCCCGAAGCTTCTGCAGAAGAACCAGCAGCAACAGCAGTCGCAGCCGGCCCCGGTCGCGGAGGATGAAGGTTCGGACGCTCGCGCTCAGGCGAGGAGCACGAAGAAAGAGAAAGCCAAGCATCCGGCCAAAAACGAGAAACAAGAGGCTCTGGCCGAAGAGAGGGCCCGGAAGAAGGCCGAGGCGAAAGCGAAGAAGGCCGTAGCCGAGAAACCGGCGCCGGCGCCGGCCAAGGTTGCGAAGGCCCCTGCTCCGGCTCCCGCAGCCTCGGGCAAAAAAGAAAGCCCGATCACGAAGGCGGCCGCGAACGCCGGCCACGTTCAAACGATAGGCCCATTGAGCTATTCCGTAACCGCCCTGGAAGCCTGCTCGTCGAAATGCACTTTGACGATGCGGGACAACACGGGCGCGACCATGAAGGCTATCTTCTTCAAAACCGCGTACTACGACGCCCTCAAGAAATCCCCCAATGCCGTCACTCTTACGGGCACTACGCAGAAAAACGGCAACGAATTAACTATCCTTATTCAAGACGTCCACTGACCCTCCCCCTTTAAGAAGCCTTTAAACGATGTCGATGTTTGCTTAAAGAGCTCCCCGACTCCGGACTTGACCCGACCTTTATGAAGCTGTAATAGGGTAGGTTCTTAATTCGGAATGTTACATCGCGTCGCGATGATAAGGAGTTAGCAACATGCCAGTACCAAAGAGACGCACGTCCGCTTCCAAGCGCGACAAACGCCGTTCGCACCATGCGATCAAGCTGGGTGGACTTTCCATCTGTTCCAACTGCAGCACCGTAAAACATCCCCACAGCATCTGCGAAGCCTGCGGCCACTACCGCGGCAAGCAATGGCTGGAGCCAAAGGCTAATACGAACTTCGACACAGGATTCTCTGCCGAGGGCTAATACTCATGCCGACACTTGCTATGTTCCCTGGTCAGGGAAGTCAGTACGTGGGCATGGGGCAAAAGCTGCTTGAAGCTTTTCCTGAGACAAGGGCGATCTTTGAAGAGGCAGAAGATGCTTCTCAGATCGCCATTCGTCGTTTGTGCCTCGAAGGTCCCGAAGACGAACTCAAACTCACGGCGAACACCCAGCCCTGCCTCCTCACCGTCAGCGTAGCCTACTGGCACGTTCTGAACAAAGAGCTCGGCCTCGATATAAACTACTTCGCAGGCCACAGTCTCGGTGAATATTCGGCTCTGGTCGCGGCCGGCAAACTGAGCCTGGCGCGGGCTGTCCTCCTCGTCCGAAAGCGCGGCGAAGCGATGCAGAAAGCCGTGCCGGCGGGTGTCGGCGGGATGGCCGCCGTGATGAAGATCGCGCCCGCGCAGCTGGAAGAGCTTTGCCAGAAGCACAGCAAGGGCGATAAGAAGGTCGAAGTCGCGAACTATAACAGCGAAGGCCAGCTCGTCGTCGCCGGACATATCGAAGCCGTGAAGGCGCTCAGCGCCGATGCCTCTTCGCTCGGGGGGCGCTGCATCGAGCTGCCGGTGAGCGCTCCTTTCCATTCGTCCCTGATGCGTCCGGCGCGCGAGGCGATGGAGCCTCTGCTGAACGAGACCTCGTTTGTTGCGAACGGCACCTGGATCATCCCGAACATCACGGCGACGCCGACTCAGGCTTACGGCGCGGAGTACCTCGCGCAGCAGATCGATGGCCCGGTGCGCTGGATCCAGTCGATCGACGCCGCGCAGAAGGCCGGGCTCACGAAGTATGTTGAGATCGGCCCGGGCAAGGTCTTACAGGGCCTCGTGAAGCGGATCGTCCCGAAAGACGGTTTCGAAGTGATCGCGACCGACGATATCGAAGCCGCGCTCGCGGCTTTGAAGTAATCCAATCCTCATTCATGGTTTCGCTTTATCGAGGGAGAGATCCTCTGCCTCGATAGCCTTCTTTATCTCGCTGCAAGGCAGGAA
>JASLCY010000577.1 GCA_030151925.1 Oligoflexus sp. | reverse complement strand
CGACAGCGACCGTCATGATAGGGCGACGCTGTATCGCCGCAAAACGATCCTGAAAGCCAGCTGAGATCAAGGGAGGGGACCATGGACGATCAAGATGATTTCGACTTGCGCGTGAAGAACGACTTCCTCAGCGAAGCGATCGAGATGCTGGGCTGGGTCGAGGACCAATTCCTGATATTCGAGCAGAATCCCCATGATTCGAAGGTGGTGGACGAGATCTTCCGCATGGCGCACACCGTCAAGGGCTCGGCGATGACCTGCGGCTTCACCCGCCTCGGCGAGTTCGCCCACGTGATGGAGACGCTGCTGGTGAAGATCCGCGAAGGGCGCCACGTCCCCGATTCGGAGACGGTGGACGTGCTGCTCCGTTCGAACGATACGCTCAGGACCTATATCAAGCGGCTGCAAAGCGACTTCGATGCGGTGCTCGATACGAGCCTGATCGTCGAGGAGCTCAGCTACTTCATCGGCGACGACCTGAAGCCGCAGGGCGCGGCCCCGGCGATGGCCTTCGGTTTCTTCGACGATGATGAGCCGGCGCCCGCCTCGCAGGCCGCGGCAGGCTTCTCGATCCCGCCGCTCGCGGCCGAATCATACGAGGAAAGGCCGTTCGACGAGGCGAGTTATCTCAGCCTCAAGGCCTATCTCGCCCTGTCCTCCGACTCCTCGCCCGAGGGCGTGCGGAACTGCCTGAAGATCCTCGAGCAGGCGCTCGTCCAGCTGAAGCTCGTCCGCGACTCAGACCTGTGAGGCCTCGCGCTCCTCGTGCGCCCTGAGCGCATGTCCCGCCAATGATTCCGCGGTGAACGGCTTGAGCTCGACGAAGGGCTTCTGCCGCACCGGGCACGGATCGACCTGGCAATTCGCGCAGAAATCCCGATAACACGGATCGATGTGGAAGTTGATCTCGCCGTCGCCCGCATACGCCTTTATCACGTCGAGCTCATACCGCCGGACGAAGGGATGGGCATCGGCGACCGTCCAGTACTCGGGGATCACCAGATGGCTGTCGACGTGATGATAACGGCCGCTGCGCACCACCTTCGTGAGATGGATGTCGATGATCTCGGGCCGGCGATTGGCGTTGAAGGTCTTGGCGAGCTCCTCGAGGGTCTCGGGATCGGTCTCGTCGATCAGCGCCGCCGTCGAGCGCCGGAAGATGGAATAACCGGAATACGAGAGGTTCGCCGCGATGATCAGCGCCGCGATCGGATCGAACCAACCCAGCCCCGTGATCCGCACGAGCAAGAGCCCGATCAGGGTGCCCGCGGTCGACCACACATCTGAGAGGATGTGCCGGCCGCTCGCGAGCAATGCATCGGAGCGTTCCTTTTTGCCGACAGAGAGGATGTAGAAACCGAGCGCCAGGTTCGCCAGAGCCGCGATCAGGGCGTAGACGATGCCCTCCTCGAGATTATGCAGCGGCGTGCCCCTCCACAGGGCCTGTATCGCCTCACGGGCGATCGCCAGGCCGGCGAAGGCGATGAGCCCGCCTTCGAAGGCCGCGGAGAAATACTCGAGTTTGCCGTGACCGTAAGGATGATTCTCATCGGCGGGCGCCACGACATGCTTCATTAATAAAAGCGTAACGCCCGCGGCGAGGACGTTGATGATGCTCTCCATCGCATCGGACAAAATGGCTGTCGAACTCGTCTTCCAATAGGCGAAGAACTTGAGCGCCAGGATCAGGATGCTCGAGACGAAGGAAATTACGGAGGCAACTCGCGAGGCTTGCATGAAGGACCGCCTAAACGTTGGATGGAGCTCGAAAAACACACCGAAGCCAAACCACTCTTACTTTACACGATTTCCCACAAACTCCCCCATTGCTCAATCAAATTTCTTCATCTACTGTTTGGAAATATTCTCGCCATGAATGGAGGTTTCAATGTTTCAGCTTCGAAATCTGAGTATTGCCGCGTTCTTGTGCTTAACGACGGCCGCTCAAGCGTCGACGGTCGCCATCATCGACTCGGGCACCGACATCAAGCATCCGGACCTGGCCGGCAAGATCTGGGTGAACCCGAACGATTCCCTCAACAACAAGGACGACGATAACAACGGCTTCAAGGACGACGTGAACGGCTGGAACTTCTTCCAGAACAACAACACCTTGATCGACCTCAAATACGATTCCCTCTATTCGGCTGACATCGAGAAGTTCTTCGTCGTAGAAGACGCTTACCTCATGGGCACCGCGAGCGACGACGACATCGCCTGGATCAAGTCGAAGGCCGCGGATCAGGCCTTCGTGAGCGACGTGACCAAATACGGCACTTTCGCCCACGGCACGCACGTGGCCGGCATCGCCGCGAAAGACAACGATGCGGCGAAGATCCTGACCATCCGCCTCGTTCCCGTCGATAACCCGCTCGCCAGCTTCAAACACGACCTCGAAGTCGCGGCGCAGCAACGCAAAGACCTCAACATCATAGCCAAGGCCTTGATCCAGGCGACCCTGAGCGGCCTGGCGAAAGCCCAGGGCCAGGCCTTCGGCCTCGTGGGTGAATATGCGGGCTCGTCGAAGGCCGACGTCGCCAACGCCTCGCTCGGCATGGGCGTGAACCAGGCGAAGCTCATCGTGGCTCCGCTCGTGAAACTCGCGCTCAAAGAGGACAATGACGCGGCCACGACCGAGCTCTCCATCTTCTTCGTCAACAAGGTGGCGGAAGCTCAGGCTTCGATCGCGACCTCGGCTCCCGATACCCTCTTCGTCTTCGCCGCGGGCAACGACGGCACCGACAACGACCAGTTCCCGACCTCGCCGGCGAACATCGGCCAGCCGAACTCGATCTCGGTCGGCGCTTCGATCGAGCACGACGGTCCTGCGATCTTCTCGAACTTCGGTAAAACCAAGGTCGACGTCTTCGCTCCAGGCGTAGCCGTCCTCTCTTCGACGCCGAACAACAGGCACCTTTCGCTCTCGGGCACCAGCCAGGCCTCGCCTTACGTAGCCGGTGTCGCAGCGGGCGTCAAAGACGCGAACCCGGCGCTGAAACCTGCTGATATGAAAGCGATTATCCTGGGCACTGTCGACGTCAAGGACTCGCTCAAAGACAAGTGCGTGACCTCCGGCATCGTCAACCGCGATCGCGCGATCAAAGCCGCTGAGCTCTCGGCTTCCATGTCCGTAGCCGAAGCGATCGCCCAGGCGAAGGCGGAAGTCGCGGATGCGGTCTCGACCCGCACCTTCGTCAACACCGACATGATCCACGCGACGGCTCCTCTCTCGCCTATCATCAAAGGCCTCTGAGAGTCTTAGAAGAGCAGGCATGAAGAAGGCCCCGGTGGAATCCACCGGGGCCCTGCATTCACAAGTTAACGATTCTCTATAATGTTACTGAGCCTGGCTCAGGAACAAATCAGCAAGGGTCGTCGATACCACTTCGTTCAGGCCGAACTCCGAGCTCGGATCCGAAACCTTGATTTCGATCTTGATCTGGCTCTGCATCTTCGCGAATTCCTCATCCGTACCCGTGAACTCCAGGATCTCGTCAAAAGCAGGGTCGTCCGACTTCTCGAGGGTCGCGGGAATATCAGCCGAGGCCAAGGTCATGGACCATTTCGTCAAGTAATGTTCCGGATCGTCGCTCAGGCGCTGATCCACTTTCTTGGCGATCAAGCCGATTTTCTTGGGTTCTCCGTCCACGGCCGGCAGGATCGCTCCGACCAGGTAGGCGCCCGTAACTTGCGCGGGTGCCGAAGCCGAGGTGTTCGATTGCGTATTGCTCGCGTTATTCTGGGTCTTAGAACCCGAGCTTGCAGTCGAACCTGAAGAGCCGTCCGCGGAAGCCGTGGCCTTGCTCGAGCCCGAATCGCCGCTAGGCGCACCGGTATCGACGGGAACGGCTACCGTCCCTTCATTGTTCGAAGTCGCTGTCCCTTCTTTTATTCCCTCTGCGTTCTCGCTCGTTCCACTAGAGTTAGCTGAGTCCGCTGGGTTCGTGGCGGTTTTCTGCCCGGTATCGACAGAGCACCCCCATAAGTAAGAACTGAGGCCCATGACTAGAAATATGTGTTTCATGGAAAGCATCCTCCTCACGGGTTTTATCGGAACTCGCTCGGAGGACTTAGGCTCTGCGCCACAAAAACTTTTATAAGCAGGGAAATCAGGGGATTAAGCAGGATTGAAACATTCTTTTGCTAAGGTAAGAATCGGGTTTTGGGAAACCTGGCTCGATTTCCCGTCCCAGGCCCTTAGAAATTCATACTTAAACTTCCGCCGAACACCGTACGCGTCACGTTCCGCGGCAGGGCGTTGATAAGCCCTTGCTGATCGGCCGGCAAGAGCTTGGCCGCGTCTATGATCGAATCGGGGACGCGGAAGCACAGCTCGCCGTAATCACCGAAGCAGCGGCTCACATAGGCTTCCAGGGTAATCTGCTTGTAGAAGAGATAGGTTCCCGTCAGGCGGACGAGAGCGGTTTTATCGCTCAGGTTCTGCACGCCGTTGAGGAGGAAGGTGCTGTCGTTCCAGTTCCCCGGCCCGTCGAGGCGGGCATAGGCGGCGACGTATTCCCGGCCTGAATACAGGACCTGGTTCTGATTCGTGACCAGCGAATAGAATTCGAGGGTCCGTTTATCGTAGCCGAGCTGATTCCAGAAGCCTTCGACGCCGAACACAGCGGCGTCGTTGTCGTTGAACTTCTGCACGTATTCGAGGTTCGCGACGCTCTGGTTGTAGACCTTCTTGTTATCGTAGGTCTCCGACGGGAACTGCAGCGTCGTGAGATCCAGGTCGCCCTTGTAGCGAGGCGAGGTGTCGCGGGTGGACCAAGCCGATTCGAGGTTGATATCGAAGTTGCCGAGGCCCATGCCGAGGTCGATGCCGGCTTTGATAGGCCGGCCGCGTTTCGATTGGAAGGAGATCGCCGTCTCGCCGTTCGAACCGAACGAGAACTCGCCGCGCAGGGCGATGCCGACGTCGTCGTTGCGCTGGGCATCGTCGAACTGCAGGATCCCGTAGAGGTTGTGCCCCTGCTTCTCGAAGGGGATATGCACCTTGATCAGCTCTTGGCCGAGGCGCCGGTCGAAGATCGCGAACGGGTCCTTGGGCACCAGAGCGGTGAAATCCGTCGGGTTCCAGAAGCGGCCCCGGCCCCATTTCAAATGCTGTTTACCGGCCGTGACGAAGACCGTGTCCTCGATATCCCACTTGAGCCAGAGTTCGTCGATCGATTCCTCGATGTTCGCCACGCCCTGCTGCTCGACCGTCGGCTGCTTGGTGTTGTTGGTCGTCTCGGTGCCGGTGTTGTTCGTCACCTGCTGGGCGGTGGTCGTGTTCTGCTCGTAGAAACGCATGCGGAAGAACGCCCGCACGTCGCGGTTCGGCCGCGTATCGAAGTAGATATCCGCGGTCTTGTTCTGGCCGTAAGGACTTTCCTGGAAGCGCTGGTTATCGGTCTTGCTCGCTTCGGTCCGGAGCTCGAGACGCCCGCCGATCGCCAGCTTGTCTATGAGTTCGTCCGGCAGGCTCTCGCTCTTCTTCACCGGTTCCGGCGCGACCTGCCCCGGCTTCTTCTCCTCGACCTTCGGATTGCCGAAGAGCTCGTCTTCGGTTTGCGCCAGGGCCAGCCCGGACAGGGCTCGGCCCAGGGCCGCAGCGATCACTATCTTCTTCACGACCTATCCTTATCGGCTCTGGGATTCGATCCAAGCCTTGGTAAACATGTTTTTCTCGAGCGGATCGAGGTGGACGTCCTGGAGCTTGACCTTCGTGAGCTTCTCCTCGTCGAGCAGATCATAGGCGTAGATCTCCTTCGGGACGTAGACGTCGGCGTTCTTCGATTTGCTGAACATCTTCTCCCATGCCGGATAGAGGAGACGGCGCATGAGCTTGCCGGAGAGGGCCGACTCCTCGCGCTTCAGCACGTTCTTGCTGTCCTTGTCGACCCAGAGCTCGATGATGGGCGCGACGGTATCCACGCCCGGCTTCGCCACGAGGTGGATGCGGTAGACATCGTAGCGGCCGAGCTTCTCGTCGCCCACGAACTTCGAGGTGAACTCCTCGGCGAGGCGCGACTCGTCGAAGTCGTTGCTGCGCGAGCCGGTTCCGCCGATGCTTGCGCGTTCGGTCTGCCGTTCCCATTTGCCGAGGGCGGGCTCATAGAGGAGCAGGGTCTTCTCTTTCCGCAGATAACCCTTGCCGGCCTCGGCCTTAGGCTTCGAGAAAAGGATGATCAATTGGTCGTCGGCGTCGCGGCGATAGATGCGGGCCTCAAAAGCCTTCTTGATCTCGTAAGGCTCCTTGTCCTTCGTATCCTTCTTCTTCTCCCACTGCTCCATCACCACGGTCGAAGCGTAGTCGCCGGTATTCCGTTGTTTTTCATCGACCTGGGCCACGATCTTATGGGTTTCGTCCTCGGTCAGGGCCTGCGCGCGGGGCGCCGCGAGCAGGAGGCCGGCGAGGATCAATCGGTTCAAACGCATGAGGAATCTCCTATTTGCCATGCATCAGGGCTTCGACCGGCCGCAGCTTCGCTGCCTTGAGTGCCGGGTAGAGAGCCGCGATGCCCGTTAAGATAGAGAACAGGACGAGGGTCGAGACGATATCCTTGCCGTGGAGGTTGACGTCCAGGACGTTCGACATCAGGAAGAGGCGGATGCCGTCGCTCGTGATGGGGATATGCGCCGCGTTCACGCTCAGGATCAGGGCGCTGCCGAGCAGGACGCCCAGAGCCGACGCGAACAGGCCGAGGAGCATGGCCTCGAGCACGAAGATCGCCCCGATGTAGAGCTTGCTCGTGCCGATCGCCCGCATCGTGCCGATCTCCTTGATGCGCTCACGCACGCTCATCCACATCGAGTTCATGATGCCGCCGATGATGATGACGCCGAGCACCGAGATCACGAAGAACGAGACGAGGTCGAGCGCGGTGGTCACCCAGAGGACGAAGGAGATCTCGTCCGTCCAGATCGTGAGGTCAAGCTTCTGGCCGAGCCAGTCTTCGCCCGAGACCTTGTCGAACTTCATGAAGAAGGGCTGCGCCTCGTGATCGCGGACTTCGTATTTCTTCTCGATGAGGCCCTTGCGGAGTCTCTCCATCGTCGCCAGCGCCGCGCTCGGATCCTTGAGGTAGACCATCACCACGCCGGTCGAGGCCGGTTGCAGGCGATAGAGGTCGAGCACCGTCTGCCTCGGCACGAACACCGACCAGTTGCTCATGAAACCGATATCCGAGGCGATCGCGACGATCTTGAGGTCGGCGGTATTCGATTGGCCGTTCGCTTCGGTGACGAAGGTGAGCGTATCCCCGACCCTCGCTTCCAGCTTCTTGGCCTGGGCCGCGAAGATGATGATCGTATTCGGCTGCTTAAGGTCTTCGAAGTTGCCGTAGACCTTGTCGGTGCCGTCTTTCACGTATTCTTTCTCAGGCGCCAGGCGCAGGGTGCGGAAGAGCCTCTCCTCCTGCTCGTAGACGATGCCGTTCAGCCCGACGTTGATGGAGCTGCTGGAGCTGATGATGCGGCCCCAGCCGCGATGCCGATCGACGATAGAGTCGAGGTCGGGAACGATGGAGCGGACGGCCGCCTTGATCTCATCGCCGTTCGCGAGCAGGGGCGCGGCTTCGCGCCGGCGGGACTTGAAGAAGCCGCCGACGTTCACGTGGCCCGAGGACAGGGTGGTCGAGGATTCGATCATCCTTTCGCTCACCGAGGAGGAGACCGCCCTCAGGATGAGGAAGAGGCTCGCCACGATCGCGATCGCGAGGCCGAGCAGGAGGGTCCGCCGCCGCGCTTGGAAGAGGTTGCGAAAGGCTATTTCGAGCAGCATGGGCATGGTTTACTCCTTTTCCTGCAGGGCTTCGGCCGGCTTCACATGGGCCGCATGCCGGGCCGCGTAGATCGAGGCGATGGTCGCGATCAGGCTCACGGCGATAGGCAGGGCGAACACGAGCCCCCATTGCAGCGAAGGATAAAGGCGCGGCCCCGAGAAGAGGAAAGTCATGATGTCGTTGGGGGCCGGGATGCCGCTTTTATGCAGCCCGAGCAGGAGCAGCACGGCGAGCAGCGCGCCGATGATGGAGCCGAGGAGGCCGGTGATCGCGGTCTCCGCGAGGAAGAGCCCTAACACGAACGACTTCTGCGCGCCGATCGCCCGCATCGTGCCGATCTCCTTGGTCCGGTTCAGGGTGCCGACGATGATGGAGTTGTTGATGATGACGAGCGCGACCACGAAGATCACGCCCAGCGCGAAGACCAGCACGAGCCTCACGATATTGGCGAACTGCCCGACGATGCCGGTCGCCTCGCGCCAGTCGGCGAGTTTCGCGTCGAGGCCGGCGTCCTTGAAGGCTTTCTGAAGCTCCGCCCGCGTTTTATCGAGTTTCGAGCCGTCCTTGAGGCGAATCGCGGCGTTGAGCGCAAGGCCTTGTTTCACCTCGGGAATCGGGAACACGTCCGAGAGCACCGGTTTCACCTGCAAGGTTTCCTGAACCGCGGGTTTGGCCGTCTCGACCCTTTTTTCCACGACGGCCGGGGCCGCGCCCGCACCGAAGAGCGCGTCTTCCGCCGAGGCCGCATCGGTCACGACCGTATTCGACTTCGCTCGCATCGCATCGAGCTCTTTTTTGGATTCTTCGTTCATCTCGCCATAGAGCTCGCGGAAGCTGACGAGGTCGATGATGTTCATCGCGCCGGCGAGCCCCGAATCCTCGAGGCCTTCGAAGCCGTATACGCCGTAGACCTTCATCGGCAGGCTCTTCACGTAGCCGCTCTTCGTATAGCTGCGGAGCACGATCGTCTCGCCCGGCGAGATCTCGTAGAGCTTGATCTTCGGCGCGATCTCCGCGTAGAACTGCCGGTAGCGCTCCTTGAAATTCTGGTCGTCGACCTTGAGGAAGACCTGCAGCTGCTCCTTGAGGCCCGCGATCAGGTCGCTCGAATTAGGCTGGATGCCTATGCTCTTGAAGAAGGCCGAGAGCTTTTCGGCTTCGGGCTTATCGAGGTGGTTCATGATCTGGCCGTATTGCTTCGGCAGGTCGTTCGCCGCGCTCTCGTTCTCCGTGTCGCCCTTGATGGGGATGCCGACGCGTTCCGTGCGTTTGTGGATCTGATCGAAGAGGCGGGCGACGATATTCTTCAACTGGCTCTCGCGGACCCTGTAGCTGAGGAGTATCCCGCGCTGTCCCGGCTCGAGCGGCTTGCCTTCCACCACGCGGAACTTCGAGAAGTTCTTTTGGAACAGGTCGATGTCGGTGCCGAGGTAAAGCAGGTAGATCGGCGTCCTCTCGCCCGAGATCGGCGCGATGCGCGTATCGAGGAAGAGCAGCTTCTCTTCGTCCAGGCCGTTCAGCGTGCCGAGGAAATCGGGGGCCATCACCTTCGCGAGGTCGGCCTTGTATTGGTTGATCTTCTCGAGGTCCGCGCTCAGCTTCTCCCTTTGCTCGAGCTCCTTCTGCAACTGGAGGAACTGGAAGCGCAGATCGTCTTTCCTCTGGGCGATGATGTCCTTGTCGCCTTTTTTCAAGGCGGTCCGGAGCGAAGCCAGCGTCTCGTCGAGTTCGTTGCCGCGGCCGAGCAGGGCCGTATCGTTCCCCATGGGGATGAAGTCGGCGACGTTCGGATTCCGCATCGCGACCTCGCGATAGGGAACGAAGTTCGGCAGCGTCCCGATATCCGCGCGGCCCATGAAGGAGCCGCCGAAGATCGCGAGGTCGTCCTTCGCCTTGCCCGAATAGACTTGCAGGTGGCCCGCCACGCTGCTGATGATGCTGTCCTGCATCGACTTCTCGACGTCGTGCAGCAGCGAGAGGCCGACGACGCCGATGAGGGAGCCCATGCAGAGGAGGCCGGCGATGACGAAGGTCTTCAGCCTATAGAGCCACAGGTTGCGGAAGGCAACCTTAATGATCAGACTTAAGGATTCACGCATATCACACCCAGAAGTTTATCGCGGTTCAAGCTTCGAGCACTTCGCCGTCGCGGAGCCGGACGATGCGGCGCGCGTGTTTCATCACCAAAGGATCGTGGGTCGAGAAGATGAAGGTCGTCTTATGCGACTGGTTCACTTCCTTCATGAGGTCGATGATGCGTTCGCCGGTGGTCGAATCGAGGTTCGCCGTCGGCTCGTCGGCGAGGACGATGCGCGGATTGGTCACGAGCGCGCGGGCGATCGCCACGCGCTGGCGCTGGCCGCCGGACAAGGCGTTCGACTTTTGTTTCGCCTGCGCGGTGAGGCCGACCTCCTCCATCAGCGCCATGACCTTGTCGTAGCGTTGTTTGCTGGTGAAGCCGCCTTGGATGAGCAGCGGGAATTCGATGTTCTGGAACACGGTCAGCACCGGGATCAGGTTGAAGCTCTGGAAGATGAAGCCGAGCTTCTCGAGCCGCAGGCGGGTCATCTCCTTGTCGCTCAGTTTCGAGATCGGCGCGCCTTCGATATAAACCTCGCCCTGGGACGGCGTATCCATGCAGCCGATGAGGTTGAGCAGAGTGGATTTACCGCAGCCGGACGGTCCCGCGACGGTCGTGAATTCGCCGGTTTCGAACTTGAGTTGAATATTCTTCAACGCCCGGACCTCGGTGGTGCCGAGCGGATAAACTTTGGACACGTGTTCAATACTGACGGCGTCACTCATAGAGGCTCTTCCTCGTACTAGGTTCATCCCGCGATGCAGGAATGGCGATCGTGAGGGAATTGCGTGAATTAAGCAAGTGCTATAAGATCCGAGCTTCTTTCTCCAAACAAAAAGGTTCGTACCGTGCGCACATTCATCTCTCAGCTGACTTTCGCCGCCTTTTACTCTCTCGCGACTCTCTCGTCCGCCCATGCGGAGGAGGCCCCTCAAACCCAGGCTGCATCGAAGCTTGACAACTGGGCTAAGAACGGTTGGGAGTTCCTGGACGAGAAGGACGGCATCAAGACTTATCGCAAAAGCTACGCAACCAGCCCTGTCAAAGGCGTAGGGGGCGAGGCCGAGATCGACGCGCCTATCAGCAAGATCCTCTGGGTTCTCATGGACCACGCCCACAAATCGGAGTGGATCGATAAGTTCAAGGAAGCTCGGACGCTGGAAGAAGTGTCGCCGCTGGTGCACATTCAATACGCGTCATTCGATATGCCTTTCCCGGTCTCGGATCGCGAGTTCGTGTACAGTTATGAGTTCAAGGTCGATCCCGAGATCAATGGCGTGGTCGTCAACGTGAAGTCGGTGGACAGCCCGAAGGCTCCTCCGGTGGCCGACGGCGACGTGCGCGGCGAGATCGTCGATGGCCGCTACATCCTGATACCGCATGGCGACAAGACCTTCGTGCAGGCGGAATATCTCGCGGACGCCAAGGGCTCCCTCCCGACCTGGATCGTGAACATGGTGCAGAAGCACTGGCCGTACAAGACCCTCGCCGGCCTCAGGGCCCAGGTGAAGAAGCCCTTCGTCAAAGACTGGCCGAACTACGAGACGGATCTTAAACCCAAACTGAAATAACGGGCGCATCCGCACGCCGCAATCCAGAGGCCTCCGCTTCGGAGGCCATCTTCATTGCCGAGGCGGTTTATGGCGTCTAGGCTTGGGGGCTATAAGATTTGTGTTATACTAGCCTTTATTTTTCATCATAAAGGAAGGGAATGAACATGGGTCTTTACGTCGACGCTTTCCTGCTCCCCGTGAAAACGAAGAACCTGCCCGCCTATAAGAAGATGGCGAAACTCGGCTGCAAGATCTGGATGGAACACGGCGCCTTGAGTTATGTCGAAGCCGTCGGCGACGACATCAAGGTCAAGTTCGGCCTTCCTTTCCACAAACTGCTGAAGACCAAGCCGTCGGAAACCATCGTCATCGCCTTCATCACGTATAAGTCCAAAGCGGATCGCAATCGCATCACGAAACTGGTGATGAAGGACCCGCGCCTGGGGCAGATGACGGGACCCATGCCCTTCGATATGAATGCGATGTGTTTCGGAGGCTTCAAAGCCCTGGTCGAAGCCTAGTATATCGGCCCGTCCCGAACGCCCGCATCTCTCCATGCAGGCCAACGGTGGTCCAGGACACTCTAGTTGCTCGGCTAAAGCCGGGACCGCTGTTTCATTTCTCTGTCTCTTCGAGTCGCGCCTTTAGTTTGGAAATTTCGCGGGACTGCATAATGAGTGAAGTAGCCATTATGGTCGCTATAACAACTGGGATGTATCGTTCGATTCTGCGAGCAAGATGCTCATCGGTGATAAACATCGGTGAAAATTTTGCTAATGCAATTCCAATCGCAATACTCATACCGACGTTGATTACAACGGTCGAAGTTTTGTATCTCATAGAGTCCCCTCACTAAAACTGGCCGGTTTATAGCCGTTAAGAAGTAACGTGTCAAGGGCATCAACATCTTAGATATACTGATATTTTTCTGTAAATCCTTGGGATAAGATAGGATCTTCGCCCTTCTTAGCACGCGCAGGAGCGAACCGAAGGATTGGCGATTATACTGAGAATATAGCCTCTTTGTTTTGCAAAGATATTAAATCCCTACACTCAAAATCACAGGTAACATACCGTTATCTTTAACTTTATCCAAAAAACGCCTCACTCAAGATTAAGCCGTAAAAAGCCGATAAGAAAGCCGAATCCAGGTTTCGACAGGAGCTTTTATGCGCAATATCACCCTCTCCTTGTTCGTGTCGCTCGTCCTTGCGAGTTGTTCCGCGCGCCCTGCCGCTCCAAATATGAAAGACAGCGCGGACGACTCGAACGCCACGGCGAACGGCGACCAGCAAACCTCGGGTGATGCCACGGATTCGACCGACAAGATGAATGCGGACGACGGCTCGACCAAAGAGAAAGTCGAAGATACCGCCGCGGAGATGGCGAACGTGAGTGACGCCAACCTCCTGGCTTTGACCGGCGCTCAGGCGAAACAGTGGGGCAACGATGCTCTCGGTCAGATCGAGAAGGATTTCCGCCACGCCAACGACCATCTTTATTATGAGGCCGTGGATCACAAACAAGTGGCCTTCGCCTGGGGAATGGGCGTCCAGCTCCATGCTTTGGTCGCCGCGGGCAAGATCGATGATGCCCAGGCTCTGGCCGACGACTTGCAGACGCATTACTGGTGCAACAAAAACGGCATTTGGGCTTTCAACGCGGCCGCGGACAGCTGCGGCGACCGTTATTACGATGACAACGCCTGGATCGCCAAGGCCTCGATGGAGCTTTACGCCATCAACCACGACGCGAAGAACCTCGACCGCGCGAAGCAGATCACCGCCTTCAGCATGAGCGGCGAGAACTCCGGCGCGCAGGCCGGCAGCATTCGCTGGCACGAAGGCGACGCCGACGGCCAATGCCTCTGCGCGACGGCTCCGACCATGGTCTCGAGCCTGATGCTCTATGAGGCGACCAAAGAGCAGAAATATCTCGACGACGGCAAACGCCTCTACGCTTGGGTGAAAACGAACCGTTTCGGTGCTGGCCCCGGTTACCGCGGTTATGAAAACGCGGTGATCGCGCAGGGCGCCATCCTCCTCTATAAGAACACCAAGGACGAGACCTATCTCAAGGACGCGCGGCACATCGGTTATATCATGGAGACGAACTACGTGGACGTCACGACCCACGCCTTGCGCGAGACCGCGCAGTGGGGCGGCCACGATATGACGAACGCTTATGCCGATCTCTATGCCCTCGACGGCGATATCAATTGGCTCAACATCGTCTCGGGTTATCTGAACTTCCTCCATTCGAACCTGAGAAGCACGAACAACCGCTATCCGGAGAACTGGGACAAGACCGGGAACCCGGAGGCGCCGGCCCTGCTCTATCAAGCCTCGGCGGCTCGCGCCTTCGCGCGTTTCGGTGAGACGGCGGGCGCCTACAATAAGCTGCCCGATCCGGCGACCCTGTTCTATGACTGCAACTAAGCGG